>CAMWWW010000116.1 GCA_947178015.1 uncultured Clostridia bacterium | reverse complement strand
TGCGCGGACCCTTTCCGAAAATGACTATACAACTTATCTTTACAAAAACTTATACTTTATATAACATGAGCAGATGGTCATCTGATTGGCAATCACACTTATACGCATATTCAGCTTGGCAAGGTTGGCAAGGATACCGGCTGTGCAGAGATTTGGAAGACGAATACAGCGATCTTTGATATTACGGAGGAGCTGCCCTGCTTTGTCCGTCCGCCCTTTGGAGATTGGAACGAGGATCTCAACTGTGTGGTAGATATGAATGTGGTGCTGTGGGATTTGGACCCGATGGACTGGAAATATAAAGATGCCGTTCGTGTGAGGGACTATGTGGTCAGCCATGTTCAGGACGGCGATATTATTCTCTTGCATGATGTATATCAAACCTCCGTGGAAGCGGCACTGCAAATTGTGGATATACTGACAGAAGAGGGATATGAGTTTGTTACCGTAGAAGAATTAATATTTGATTAGATCATGGAGTGTCAAGACGTTGACTTGTCCGGCTGGGGATTCTATAATAGATATATAAGGCGATCCGCAGGCATATGAGCGGATTCTATGTGAAAGTGAAGAGGAAGAGGAGAATAACAAAGTTTATGAAGCAGGCAGAATATTGTATCATACTATCATTAGATGCTGTGGGCGCGAGGGATTTTAAATTTTTGAGCGAGCAGCCAAATATAAAGAAGCTTCTTGTGGACGCCTCTTATTCTACGGAAGTATTATCGGTGTATCCCAGCATTACTTATCCTGCCCATACCAGCATAGTGACAGGTCAGTATCCCAATGTGCATGGGATTGTAAATAATACAAAGTTGCAGCCCCGCATGGAGAAGCCGGATTGGTTTTGGAAGAGAAGGGCGGTTAAGAAGAATACTTTATATGAGGAGGCAGAGAAGAACGGCATAAGAACGGCGGCTCTTCTTTGGCCCGTGACGGGCGGAGCGCGTATTTCCTATAACCTTCCTGAGATCCTTCCAAATCGTCCATGGCAGAATCAGATTTCTGTTTCTATGTTAAATGGGACGATTCCATTTGAGTTGGAGTTAAATCGGCGGTTTGGTTCGATGAGAAAGGGCGTGAGCCAGCCGCAGCTTGACAATTTTGTACATGCCTCTATGCTTTATACGATAAAGACCTATCATCCGCAGCTTATGCTTGTGCATATGACCGATGTGGATACCAATCGTCATTTATATGGGGTGGATTCAAAGCAGGCGAATGAAGCGCTGATGCGGCATGATAGGAGAATTGGAGAGTTGATTGCGCTGCTGCAGGAGGAAGGGATCTATGAGAAAACCGCGTTGTTTATTCTCGGCGATCACAGTCAGAAGGATGCAGAGTGGGTACTTTATCCGAATTATTGGCTGAGGGAGAAGGGGCTGATTCAGGTGAAGGACGATAGGATCAAGAGTTTTCAGGCTTATGCGCACAATTGTGATGGCTCTTGTTATATTTATGCGGCAAAGGGGCTTGGCAGAGAGGAAAAGAAGAGGATTGTGCAGGCGGTTCAAGAGCTGAAAGAATGTTATCCTTGGGCGATTAAGCGTATTTACAGCAGGCGGGAGGCAGCGCAGATGGGAGCGGACGGTGGCTGTGCTTGTATGCTTGAGGCTGAAGAAGGATGGTATTTTCTTGATGAGATGGATGTTCTTACAGCAAAGGCGGAGGTTGGATGCGGTATCCCCCATATGATGAAGGGGGTTCACGGTTATCATCCAGATCTGCCAGATTATCAGACAATTTTTATCGCCTCCGGGTGCGGGATACAAAAGAGAGTGCAGATTGGCAGGATGTCGCTGGTGGATGAAGGACCCACTATCGCAGCACTTCTGGGGCTGTCTCTGGGGGAGACGGCCGGCAGAGTTCTGGATATTCTTGACGCCGGGGAAAGCCTATGCTAAACTGAAATGTAATAGTGAAGATGAGGTAAATTATGAAGGCAAAGATCAGCAAACTGTCAAAAGGTATTTTTGAACATAGTGTTCCAGAGCTGGAATTATCCGCCGGAAGTATTGAAGGTGCCATCTGTACAGATGGCGTCCTGTCTGGCAGCTTTCTGATTCGGAGCTTGAGTGGGCAGGAGGCGAGGGGACTTCTCTACACGGATACAGGGCGCATTGTTCTTAAGGAAACGTCTTTTATTGGAAAACAGGCGGAGATTCATTATGAGATTCATGGCAATGGCTTGGCAGCGGGGGAGGAGTGTAAGGGCGGTATCTATATTGTAAGTGATGGCGGGGAGCTTAAGCTTCCCTGCAAGATACAGATAGAAGCCCCCTTTGCGATGACCTCGATGGGGAAGATTCGGAATTTGTTCCATTTTGCTAATCTGGTTCGGAATCATTATGAGGAAGCAAAGAGATTATTTCTATCTCCCGATTTTGCAGATATTTTTCTGGTAGCAAATCCACATGCCCGCGCGGTGTATGAGATACTGAGGGACAGCGCCTGTGCAGATACAGCGATGGAGGAATTCTTGGTTTCCGTCCATAAAAAGTCCAGAGTCATGCTTGCGGTAGGGGAGGAGCGGCAGGAGTATGCTGCGTTTGAGCATACGGTGGGAAATACCATCACTTTAACAAAGAGCGGCTGGGGCTATCTTCCCATTGAGATTAAGACGGACGGGGATTTTATTAAGATTGAGCGGAGCAGGTTTACCAGCGAAGATTTTTCAGGCAGTATGTTTCCTCTTTTCTATACTGTTGAGGAAAATAAGGTTCATGCAGGGAAAAATTTTGGCAGGATTTTTATTGTCACGCCATATCAGGAGCTTTGTGTTGAGATTTTTGTAGAGAAATACCGAGATTCTGTAAAGCGTGTTAAGACATTGGAGCAGCGAAGGTTACAGAAAGAGCTTAAAAAAGGACTCTATAAGCTGGCGGAGGACTATTTTTCTTTCCGTCTGCACAAGATAAACACAGAAGCATGGTGCAAGCGTTCCCTCAAGCAGATAGAGCGTCTGATCAGCCAGCCAGATGCTCCATTGTTTTTGGAGCTTTTGCAGATTCATCTGATTCTTACCCAGAAAAAGAGTAAAGAAGCCGGCTTTTTGTTGCAGCATATGGAAGACAGGGTGCTTCGATGTAAGGAGCGTCAACCGGAGCTTTATGCTTATTATCTCTATGTCAAGGTTTTGTATCTTCGTGACGATAGGGTGCTGCAGGAGACACTGCTCACGGTTCGCCGTCTGTATGAGGGAGGAAAGGATTCGTGGCAGATTCTTTGGATTCTTTTGTATCTGGATGAGGAATATGCACAGAATAAGAGTCTTAAATTGGTCAGGCTAAAGGAGCAGTACACAAAGGGAGCGAGAAGTCCATTTTTATATTATGAGGCTTGCGCTGTTATCAATGAGCAGCCAGAGCTTGTCCGTGTTTTAAATGGCTTTGAGCTTCAGGTGGTCTGGTGGGGCGTGCGGCATGGCGCGCTTTCGGAGAAGGCGGGGCTTTTAATTGCAGAGCAGAGCCAGCTTGAGAAAAGCGGAAATTTGGTGCTGTATCGTATTCTGGAGCTGTTGTATGAAAAATATAAAAATAAATTGATCTTGGAGAGCCTTCTTTCTCTTTTTATTCGGGATAGAAGGGTGGAGAAACAATATTTTAAATGGTATGAAGAAGGGATTGTCTCGCAGTGTGGGATTGCAGGGCTCTATGAGGCATATCTGGAAACTTTCCCAGAAAATTCGAGAGAACCGATCCCAAAGCTTGCCGCGATGTATTTTTCATTTGACAATAGCCTAAGCGACAGGGCGAAGGAAAAGCTATATGAAAATCTACTGCGGCATGATCCAGAGAATGGTTCTATTTTAAAAAATCACAGGGCAGCGATTGAACAATTTGCCATGGAGCAGGCAGCAAAGGGGAATATCAGCCGCAAGCTTGCTTATATTTATAAAAAAGCAATAAAGCCATCCTTGTTAAATAAGGAGATGGCAAAGCCGTATCCGCAGATACTGTTGTCTGCTTGGATACAGGCGGAGGGCAGGCAGGGAAGGATAATTGTTCGACACAAGGAATGTACCAAGGAGTTTTCGGTGCCGATAGAGAACGGCGGAGCATGTGTGCCGCTCTATACAGATGAGGCGGCGGTGATCCATGAGGATAACAGAGGAAGGCGTTTTTTAATACTGCCTGTCCGGCAGGAGAAAAACTCTGCGCAAAACAAACGAAGTGCAGAGCCAGTCCCGCTGTTTCACGAGGAGGCGATGATTCGAAGCTGCTATGAGCTGGATAAGGGTGACGTTCTTTTGTGGCTTCATATCTGTGAGAAAGAGGGGATGTATCGGACGGGAGGCGCAGATATGGAGCTGTATCAGCAGGCACTTGCGTCGCCTTTGGTCAGGCAGTACTACAAAAACCAGCTTAGCCAGAGAATCATAGAGTATTATATGGAGAATTATGATGGGGATAAGCTGGAGGAGCAGCTAAAACAGCTTGATATGGATGGCTTGCTGGTGAGGGAGCGGCTGCATCTTGTGGAGCTTATGATTGCAAGAGCGATGTATGAGGAGGCATATCAGGCACTGAGGCGGTACGGTTATGAAAAAATAGCGGTCAATCGTCTGATGAAGCTTTGCATTTACCTTCTCTGGGCAAAGGAGAGGGAGAAGGAAGAATTTCTTCTGGAATTATGTGCCAGTGTATTTTTCAGAGGAAAATACGATGAGATGATCTTATCTTATCTGTTAAAGTATTATAACAGCACGACAAGGAATATGCTAATCTTATGGCGTGCCGCCATTGACTTCTCGATAGATGCCACAGAGTTAGAGGAGCGTCTGCTTGCACAGATGTTATTTTGTGGCAGCAGCTTGGCTCATCTGATGGAGGTTTTTGAGGTATATTATAAGAAGGGTGCCAATCAGATGCTGATAGGCGCATGTCTGGCACAGCAGGCGCATGGGTATTTTGTGTATAATCAGGCAGCGAGTGACAGACTTTTCTACTTTATAGAGCAGGAATATATCCAGCACAGAAAGGAGGTGCCAGATATTTGCAGGCTGGCGCTTCTTCGGTTCTATTCTGAGCAAGAGATGCTTTCTGCATCGCATGTAAAGCTTGCCAAGGTCCTGATGGATGAGTTTCTTGAGGAAAATAAGTGCTTTGGGTTTTATAAGAAATTCGAGCGTTATATGGAGCTTGTTCCATACTTGCGCGATAAGACCATTATAGAGTATCAGAGCAAAACAGAGGATGTAGTGGAGATTCATTATATGCTGGATACAGGGATCTCAGGCAAGAAGGTATATGAGATCAAGCGGATGGAACGATCCTATGCAGCATTTTATGTGATGGAGATCACGTTGTTTTATGGAGAGAGACTGCGGTATTATATAGCAGAGTGCGGGCAGGATGGGGAAAGGCTGACAAAGAAGGATACTTTGCTGATGGACAGCTTTGAGACGGCGGGAAATGAGAGCCGTTATCGTCTGCTCAATGATATCTGTGCATGTGTGGAGCTTAGGGACACTGTCACCTTAAAGGAACTAATGCGGTCGTATGCAGAGAAAAAAACGCTTGCGGAGAAGGGCTTTGCCATCTTGTAGGCTTGGCCTTTCGGATCTCGTTTAAATTAAGAAAAGATTACAGCATGGGGGCGAAAGGATGCAGAAGGGATATTGGACAGCCGGAGTGGACATTGGCAGCGAGGTGACACAGATCAGTTATATGACAGAGGGGATGACAGAACCGGAGACATTGGAGACATTGTTTGCGACGGAGAAGGATTTGTCTTATCTTAGAGACTGTTTGCTTGCCATACCGGGTCTGGAGGTCCTTGCCGATATAAGCAGCATTGATCTGGTGCTGTCAGACTTCACGCTTGAGAAGGCGGAAGCGGTAGAGAAAGCGTGTAGAGAGCTTGGTATCAAGGAGGATGCCATCCATCTTCAAGGCAGAGAGGAGGCATGTATCTATTTTGCCCTCAATCAAGAGCGGAGTTTGTGGAACAATGATGTGGTGTTCTTTGATTTTTCGCGGGAGGGATGTGTTTATCGAAATCTGCATGTGCAGAGAGGAAACGCAAGCATTACAGCCGAGCTTATGGTGGAAGAGCTTGATGAGATGAATTACGAGGAGCCGTCCGATGAGACGTTTTTGCGGCTCGCAAAAGAGAGGCTGGACAGACGATTGATCAGTGCGGTGTATCTGATTGGCGAGGGTTTTTTTGAAAAGGAGTGGGAGAAAGAAAGTCTGCCTTATCTTTGCAATAGGCGCCGGGTTTTTAAGGGCTTAAACCTTTACACCAGAGCTGCCTCTTATGCGGCGTACGATCGCGTCCATGCCCGCGCCTTTGATCAAGTTCAGTTTTTGTGTAAAAATCGTCTGGGGGCGTCGATCCTAATTCCGGTTCAGGTAAAGGAGGAGCGCCGTCTGTTATATCTTGCGAAGGCTGGTATGAACTGGTATGAGGCAAGGGCATTGATAGAGGCGATACCAGATAGCTTGTCTGAGCTGACTTTGATACTTCGCTCATGGAAGGGCGAAGAGAAGACAGAAACGATCTCGTTGGAGGACTTTCCCAAGAGAGAGAGGCGCATGACGCGGCTGGAGCTTAGTCTTGCCTTTGTCAATGACAGACATGGCGTGATTCTTGTGCGGGATCTGGGATTTGGAAGTATGGTGAAGGCAAGTGAAGTATCCGTCAGGAAAGATATTGTGATTGGGTAGTGCACAGGCGATAGGTTAAAGGGGGCAGAAAGAAATGAGTGGGTTATTGCTTTGCAACAGCAAAAGAGGAGAGAAGCCCTATGTGATAGCAGAGAGCGGGGAGGAGATCTGGTCTTTGGAGGAGCTGTGCTATTATCTATATCAGAATATCTATCATGTGACAGAGGCGTTTTTTTCGCCGGAACTAATTACATATCTCAGGACAGAGCTTGCGCTTGAGGAGCTTGCGGATACTCTTTCTGCATATATAGACAGCAGCCGCAGTTTTGCCGAGATGATTCTGGTGGTTTGCGAGGCGGCAAATTATTATGATAAGGAGGAGCTTCTCCTTCTGAAAAATAAATTGTATGCTTTTGTGGAATTAAGCCGCCCGGAAAGATTGAAGTTGCTGGCAGATTCTTATATGGAAAAACAACGCTACGCACAGGCACTAAAAAGA
>CAMWWW010000115.1 GCA_947178015.1 uncultured Clostridia bacterium | reverse complement strand
TTTGGATTGGCTGCCTGTGCGGCAGCGGCGCTTGTGGGTTTCCATATGGAAACAAAGCGTTTTGTGATAACAAAATACACCCTTACTTCCAGAAAGCTTCCAGAGGCTTTTTGCGGTGTAAAATTTGCGCTGATCTCAGATCTGCATAATCAGGTCTATGGCAAGGAGAATGAACGGCTTCTTGGCGCCTTGGAGCGCGAGAAGCCGGACTATATCTTGGTAGCTGGGGATATGTTGGTCGCAAAGCGCGGAGAGGATTTTTCATCCGCCGTCAGTTTTTTGAGGAAGCTGGCTGAGCGTTATCCTGTTTATTATAGCTATGGCAATCACGAGTGTAGGCTGAAGGAGAAGAAGGATCACTATGGCACCATGGCAGAGGAATATGAGCGGGCGATAGGAAAGCTTCCTTTGCATATGCTTCATAATCAGAAGATGGAAATCAGAAGGAATGGAGATTCGATTCTTATCTATGGGCTTGAAATTGGGAGCGAGTATTTCTATCGTTTTAAGCCTTGTGCAATGACAGGAAATTATCTAAATAAAAAGCTTGGAAAAGCGGATAGAAAGCGGTTTGCTATTTTAATTGCGCATAATCCCTATTATTTTCCAGCTTATGCAGAGTGGGGAGCAGATCTGGTCGTATCGGGACACAATCACGGCGGGATTGCACAGGTACCGTTTTTTGGCGGTTTGGTTGATCCAAATTTAAGGCTTTTTCCTAAGTACGATAAGGGATTGTTTCGGGAACAGGACGCACAGCTTGTTCTAAGTGCTGGAACAGGCAGTCACAGCCCGAATTTCCGTGCCTTTAATCCGCCGGAGCTTATTTTCATTACGCTAAATAGAGAATGATCGATGAAGATAGGGAGTAGAGAGTATGAGTATAGCGGTAAAGCTGGAGGTCTTTGAGGGACCTCTGGATCTTTTGCTTCATCTGATTGAGAAAAATAAGGTTAATATTTATGATATTCCGATTGTGGAGATCACGGGTCAGTATCTTGCCTATGTGAATGAAATGGATAAACAAGATCTCAATCTTGTCAGTGAGTTTCTTGTGATGGCGGCGACGCTAATTGACATTAAATCCCGCATGCTTTTGCCCAAGGAGGTCAATGAGGAGGGAGTGGAGATTGATCCGCGCGCAGAGCTGGTGGAGCGTCTTTTGGAATATAAAAAATTTAAATACATTGCGGAGGAATTGAAGGACAGGCAGATGGATGCCGAGAAGACACTGTTTAAAATGGAGACGATCCCGCCGGAGGTGGCGCAGTATGAGGAGCCAGTGGATATAGAGAAGCTTTTGGAGGGCGTCACATTGAAAAAGCTGAATATTATCTTTCAGTCGGTGCTAAAACGACAGGTGGAAAAGATCGATCCAGTGAGAAGCAGCTTTGGAAAAATTGAGAAGGATGAGGTAAGCCTTACCGAGCGTATCAGCTATGTGGAGGAATTTGCCAAGAACTGTAAAAGTTTTAGCTTCCGCGCCCTACTGACCAGACAGAGTACAAAGATGGAGGTTATCGTGACTTTTTTGGCGGTGCTGGAGCTGATTAAGACCAGCAGAATACACGTGGAGCAGGATCATATATTTGATGATATTCGTATTCGGGCAGTTGGGGGACAGGAGGGAGGTTGATGGAACAGGTGGAATTACAACGGGTGGAGGCTGCGATTGAGGCGATTTTATTTACAATGGGAAATTCGGTGGAGCTTTCCCGCATTGCGGCAGCGGTAGAACATGATGAGGAGACGGTGAGGAAAATCGTCCACAATATGATGGACAAATACCGCGAGGAAGATAGAGGTATCCAGATTATAGAGCTTCAAGATGCATTTCAGATGTGCACGAAGAAGGAAATGTACGAGTATCTGATTCGTGTCGCCAGTGTGCCGAAAAAACAGCAGCTAACGGATGTTCTTCTGGAGACGCTGTCCATTATCGCCTACAAGCAGCCAGTTACAAAGATGGATATTGAAAAGATAAGGGGCGTAAAATGCGATCATGCGGTGAATAAGCTGGTGGAGTACAGCCTAGTCTGCGAGGCGGGCAGGTTGGACGCGCCCGGAAAGCCGATCTTATTTGCCACAACAGAGGAATTTCTCCGCTGCTTTGGCGTGAGCTCTTTGGAGGAGCTGCCTCTTATCAAGCAGGATAAGTTGGAAGAATTTCGGCAGGAGGCAGAGGAGGAGGTGCAGCTTAAGCTGGACATTTAATACATAAAGCAAGGGTTTGTTTCATATATTTCACAGAGAAGAAAATTTGTGAGATTAAGATTGTGATGAAGATATTGAAGAAATGGATTCTATGTTTTATAATAGTTTCTCTGTTGGTTCCGCGTGCGGCGAAAATCTGTCTGTCCGATGAGCCGAAGGAGAGTGAGCTGTACGCCCGGTCTGCGGTTCTTATGGATGCTGACTCCGGGCGTGTTTTATATGAGAAGAACGGCTATGAGCAGATGCCTATGGCGAGCACAACAAAGATTATGACATGTATTCTAGCCTTGGAATACGGGAATCTCTCTGATACCGTAAAAGTATCCGCCTATGCTGCTTCGCAGCCAAAGGTGCATCTGGGTATGCAAAAGGAGCAGGAATTTCTGTTGGAGGATCTGTTGTATTCCCTTATGCTGGAATCTCACAATGACAGCGCTGTCGCCATCGCTGAGCATATAGGCGGCAGTGTGGAAGAGTTTGCCGATATGATGAACCAGAAGGCAAGGGATCTTGGCTGCATCGATACTTATTTTATAACGCCGAATGGGCTGGATGCACAAAAAACGATAAATGGGGAGACAAAAGTACACTCTACCACAGCGAGAGATCTGGCAAGGATTATGAAGTATTGCATAAGAGAATCGGAAAAAGCAGAAGAATTTCTCCAGATCACAAGAACGGTATCCAGAAGCTTTCAAAGTCTTGACAAAAAGGGCAGCTACAGCGTTGTGAATCACAATGCTTTTCTTAGTATGATGGAGGGCGCGCTGTCCGGCAAAACAGGCTTTACTGCCAATGCGGGCTACTGTTATGTGGGAGCGCTGGAACGGGACGGCAAAACCTATATAGCGGCGCTGCTCGCCTGCGGCTGGCCGAATAATAAGACCTATAAATGGAGCGATATGCGCAAGCTTATGAATTATGGTCTGTCTGACTTTGAATATCAGAATGTCTGGAAGGAGATCTCTTTACCTGCTCTGCCTGTCAAAAATGCGGTGCCAGAAAATGGAGCACTCTACGCGGACACCAATGTGGAGCTGTCTATTGAGGGAGCGGGAGAGCTTCGAGTGTTGCTTGGAAAGGACGAGAAGGTCGAGGCAGCCCTGTCGCTGGTGCCAGAGCTTACGGCACCCTTCGAGGCCGGAAGCCAAGCTGGAAGAGTGGTGTACCGTTTGGATGGAGAAGTGCTGGCAAGCTATCCGGTGGTGACAAAGCAAGGAGCAGAAAAGCCAGATTTTGCATGGTATTTTCATTGGGTGAGGGAGGTGTTCCTCCCATAATAAGGGGGTTCGCCCCCTATTTTTATGCACAGACTTGGGCAGAGGAAATAAGATGCGAAAGCAGCGCAGAAATGAGAATTAATTTAAAAAATGTGTAACGAAATTTCTTTTTTGTGCACTTATGATTAGGGAGGTGAGAGACAAGAAGTGGATAAGCAGAGGATGGAAAAGCTATATGAGGAAAATGTAAAGGCCGTTTATAAGTATCTGTTCTGCTTAACCCATAATGCGGATCTGGCGGAGGAGCTGACACAAGAGACATTTTGTCAGGCTATGAAAGGACTTCATCAATTTAGAGGCGAGTGCAAGATCTCGGTCTGGCTCTGTCAGATAGCCAAGAGGCTGTGGTATAGGGAGCTTGGACGACAAAAGGCGGAGAGCGTTCCTATTTCGGAGGTCGAGGAGACGATAAGCTCTTTTGGAAATATTGAGAATGAGTATCTGCTTAATGTAGAGAAGGTGGAGGCGTTCCGTATGCTGCACAAGCTGGATGCAGTGACGCGGGAAGTGATGTACTTAAGGCTGACGGGAGAGTTAAGTTTTGCTGAGATAGGAGACATTATGGAGAAAACAGAAAATTGGGCTAGAGTGACCTTTTACAGAGGAAAGCAAAAGCTAATGAAAGGAAGAGAGGAATGGAACAGGGAAACAAAATAAAACAAAACATAGAACCGGAAAAAGACATCGAGCAAAATTTAGTATGTAGTACTGTAAAAGATTTACTTCCTATGTATGTGGATCAGATGACCAGCAAAGAATCGAATAGGGCGATTGAGAAGCATTTAAGAACTTGTGCATCATGCCAGAATGAGCTGGAGCAGATGCGCCAGCCTATTATGGTAGAGACAGCGCCGGAGGTGAAGGAGTTTAAAAAATTCTTACGACAGTCACGCTTTGCCGTAGTACAGTGGATTATGGGGATAGCCGGAGGAATTGCACTTCTTACCTGCTTTATTGTGAATCTTGCTGTTGAGAAACAATTATCGTGGTTTTATATTGTATTGATGGGAATTGTAACAGCATATATACCGGCTTATATTGGACTGAAAGCAAAAAAACGGCGTTTTGTAAGCTTTCTTGCTGCGCTGACGGTGTGTGTACCGCTTTTGGTGGGTGTGATTCAGCTCGTGCTCTATCAATATATGGATCAGAAGGAGATATGGTTTTTCCACTTAGGCGTGCCGATTATGGCATTGTGGTTTGCAATTATATGGGTCAGCGTGTCGGTGCACGAAATATTTCATAAAAACTGGGTACAGTCGGTTGGCGTGCTGCTTGCGCTCGCTGTCGGCGGAGATCTTCTCACAAACTTACTATGTGGAGAAATTGAGAGCGTTGCGGATTATATGGAAAATTTTGTATTTCATGGTCTGGGGAATACCATAGCGGCAGGGATAGTGCTGTTAATCGGAGTATTGGTACAAAAAAAACAGAAAAAGAATAGGTGAGAGTAGCATTTCCTTCTATCCTGTGGTAAAATAATCAAGAATTTGTATGGAAAATAGATGATAGAGCAGGGAGAAACAGAACAATGTACCGTATTATGATAGTGGAAGATGACATGACAATATCCAATGAAATAGCTAGCCATTTAAGAAAATGGGGCTATGAAGTGTTTCAGGCTTTTGATTTTGAGCATGTGGTGGAGAATTTTGCAACAGAAAACCCACAACTTGTGCTGCTGGATATTCTGCTGCCATTTTATAACGGCTATTATTGGTGCAGTCAGATTCGAAGACTTTCCAATGTACCGATTGTCTTTCTCTCCTCCGCCTCTGACAATATGAATATTGTGATGGCGATGAATATGGGCGGCGATGATTTTATATCAAAGCCGGTTGCCCTTGATGTACTATCCGCAAAGGTGCAGGCGATACTGCGAAGAAGCTATGAATCCAAACAAGAGGCGCATCTGCTGGAATATCAAGGGGTGGTCTTAAATATATCCGATGCAAGCATTTTATATCATGGAAAGCAGACAGAGCTTACCAAAAATGAATTCCGTATTATGGAGCTTTTGTTTGAGCGGGCGGGAAGACTGGCATCACGCGATGAACTAATGAGGAAGCTATGGGACAATGAGTGCTTTGTCGATGACAATACGCTGACAGTCAATGTGACAAGAATACGAAGAAAGCTGGAGGATGTAGGACTGAAAGAATTTATCCGCACCAAAAAGGGAATTGGTTATTTTCTTTCTCCAATCGGAATGTCAGCAGCACCAGAAGTGGAGGAAGAGGACAAGTCATGTGGCAGGTAGGAGATGGAGATACGACGATGAGAAAAAAGAAGAATCAAAGATCCATATGGAATCTATTTGGGCATTATCTGCATGACAGGCAGTGGCATATTGGATTTTTTATTATAACGATCTTGATTTTTCTGGTGGTGTTAAATTTAAACCATCTTCACTATTTTTCCGAGATTTTTTATGCGGTTGTTATCAGCGGATTTCTGCTGCTGATTTCTGGAATTTATGACTTTGTCTGTTATGTGGCGGCGTACCATAAACTTTATTATGTGCTGCAAAATCCAGAGGAGATCTATGCAAGACTTCCAGAGAATAAGGGATTGCTTCAAGAAATGTATGCAGAAATCATTTGGGAGATGGACGAAAGGCGAAAAAAGCTTTTATCCACATTGTATGAGCAGGAGAAGGAGCGCAAGGATTATTACGGCATGTGGGTGCACCAAATAAAAACGCCTATTCAGGCGGCAAGGCTGCTTTTGGAGCGCGATGAGATAAAAGGGCTAGAGGCGGCAAAAGGACTGGAAGAGGAGATTTTCAAGACGGAGCAGTATGTGGAGATGGTCCTATACTATCTGCGCAGTCAAAGCATGTCAGACGATCTGCTCCTTAAAGAATACGATCTTTCTACTATGGTGAAACTGTCGGTAAAAAAATATGCGCTGCTTTTTATCCACAATAATCTTTCTGTGCACATAGACACAATAGAAGTATCCGTGCTGACAGATGAGAAATGGTTTGGCTTTGTGCTGGAACAGCTTCTCTCTAACGCTGTAAAATATACCAAGCAGGGCGGCATCTCTATCTATCAAAAGAAAGAGTGCAAGGAATATCAGGGGATGCCGATTCACGCCTGTCTGGTGATAGAAGACAGTGGAATAGGGATAAGAGAGGAGGATCTGCCCCGAATATTTGAGAAGGGTTTTACCGGATTTAATGGAAGATTGGACAGAAAATCCACCGGCATCGGTTTATATCTATGCAAAGAAATATTAAAAAAGCTTGCCATTCCCATACAAGTTGAATCGGAAGCAGGAACCGGTACTAAGGTATCTCTATATTTTCAGGAAAAAAGAAAAGTAAGCGCAGATTCCTTTTAAAATACATTTCTTTATAATCAAAAAGTGGGAGAAGAAATTTCTCCCACCATCACGCGTATTGCAGCAGCCCACGTTCTTATGCATAGTTCCAATCTAACTTTTATTCATCCCAGTTATGATAGACCGCCTGAACATCATCATCCTCGTCCAGAAGATCCAGAATACGGTTCATCTTTTTCACATCTTCCTCGTTAGTAAGTTCCACCCAAGTCTGCGGAATCATCGTTACTTCAGCTTCTGTCTATTAGAAAGAACTGCCGCTGCCGACGAAGAG
>CAMWWW010000114.1 GCA_947178015.1 uncultured Clostridia bacterium | reverse complement strand
TATTGATTTCTATCTGCCCCCATATACACCTCCGCCAAATCCGCCGCCTCCGCCACCACTAAAGCCTCCGCCATAACCTTCACCGCTGCTATAATTTCCATTTATTCTGCGGCAGGCAATCTCATAAGCGCGCATCTCAGCATCATAAATTCTTTTCGCCATCGCACGAATATCAGATGCAATACGAAGAATCTCTTTTCTTGTTTCCAATATTTCTTTTCGTAGACGATCTTGCTTCTGCATATAAATTCGTGCATTAGCACCAGACCACGTATTATAAAAGCAATCTGTTATTTGTCCTAAATGTCCTTGACTCCCCATTAATTTTGCTGCGGCTTCCTCTAATCTTTCTGCCTCTCGTATCGTTAGCTGAAAATCGATTTCAATATGGACTTTCGCTTTCATTTATCTCACCCCTTTAGATATAATCGCTCTGCAGCTTTTGATTTTCTTCCGTCAGCTTGATCTGTGTGCCATCATAGCCCTCTGCCATCAATTTCAGATCAGAAGGATGCTCCTTTAATCTCCTTAAAATTTTC
The DNA here is from genome assembly GCA_947178015.1 of uncultured Clostridia bacterium. Classification (GTDB taxonomy): domain Bacteria; phylum Bacillota; class Clostridia; order Lachnospirales; family Lachnospiraceae; genus RGIG8607. Next base: position 6,597 of record CAMWWW010000114.1, on the reverse strand, counting down.
TGTGTATTTTCTTTTTCATCATAAAACATTTTTCTATGATGATCTGCCGCCTCTCCATTCCAATATCCATTTGTCCCTGTGACAATTCTCTGCAGTTCATCAAAGGTCCTTTCCATCCTCACGATTGCCTCTGTCACCTGTCCTGCTTTGTTTACCATTACAGAAGTATCTACCTCAATGGTAGAGCCCTTATACTTCGCCAATAATGCTTGAAACGCCCCTATCACTGCTGCTGTCGTATCCATCTCAATCACCTCGCCTATATTCTGAGTGCCCGCAAAATATCACTCACTTTATTGTCACACTTCTCATATTCAACCTTGGCATGTTCCATTTCCCCTATCATCTTATCAATCACTTCAATTAAATTATCAAACGAGACGCAGTCCAAATAAAACTGCTTCACAAAGGCTTCATTTGCCGGCCCCTTCCACATAGTATTAAGCTCCTCTATCTCCTCCGTCATCTTACGTTTATCTTGCTTTAAAGAAACTAATGTATTCTTTAAATTTTTAATATCCTTTCCAAGATACTCCGTACTAATCTCTATGTCTCTTATTGCCAATCCCTCCCCCTCCTTTCTTACGAAACAAATGATTCTTATACAAGCAAAAGACAATCTGCACTATGGACATCCTGTTGCAAAAGCGTCGCTGCGCGATCCAATATTCGCCTCTGCTCACGGGAGCACAGACACATTTCTCGGATTTCACCCTTAAGCTCACATTGCTCCTTCTGACAGACAATTTCTGCCAGCTCTGCAATTAGTGTCTCCACCGCAACCTGCTCCTCCAAGCTAAATTGATATTTTCTTTCCAGAGATGGCACCTCAACATCCACCACAATCATTGTTATACCTCCCTATCCATCCCACTTTCTCCCTGCCACACCTTTTTATCCTCTTGCAAATGGAGTGACTATTCGTATACTTGTAGCTAAATCGCTTGCCGTTGCCAAGCCGCAGCCCGGCTTATCCGCAGAGGAGAGCACACGAAATGGAACATCCTGAAAATCCAGAGCACTTTGTGCATCGGCAAAACCGCCCAGATGAATACCATTTTTATAACGTATAAAGCTTTCATACACACTTTCTCCCAGCACTTCTGCCCTTTTATCCCAATTAAACGCCGCAAAGAAATAAATATTTAGCATACTTCCTTTTTCCTGAAAGTTCGTTATTGCTCCTGAGAGATTCCACTCACGGGCTGCATCGCCATGAAGGACTCTCGCATACTCGACCAGATCAGAGATAAAGATAAAATAGGGCTGCATTTCACTTATCTTCTCAAATATTTCATCTTCCTCCATAGCTGCCGTCTTACAGCTTAGTTTTACAGCATTGCGCTCCTGAAATACAGGAATCATTTTCTGAATAAATGCATAGAAATCCTCTGCTGAGTGAATATATTCTGCTCCAAGCTTGTCTGCTTCCTTTTGAAGTTCCTCTCCACTAAACTCAACCACGGCAAGATTCCCCTTTTTCTCATATGCCGCTCGCATTAAAATTCTCAAAAGATTTGTTTTTCCAGTCCGTGCTTTTCCAGATATTAAATAACAATAACTTTGTTTCAGATTAATCCCTGTGACAGCCGCCGTCTCAAGATTATAACCCATAGGAAGCATTGCAGGATCATCCAGCCATCTCTGTGTATCCTCCAACTCTCGAAACTCTGACCACACCACTTTTTCTGGTATATATGGAATAGGCCTTGCATATTTTCCAGTCCATTTTTCACTGATACGCTGACATTCACTTCTGATTTTTTCAATTCGATTATAATCATCCGCTGCCTGAACCGAGAGGCAAGTCTGAAATTCCAGAACCGCTCCATCCATTTCCACCAATCCTCGCCCTGCTGTTCCGGGCTCCGGTAAAGTTGCGATCTGCATGGTTCTTAACGCATCTGCATAGGCGAATTTATCCTGCATTTCCAGTGAGACTGTACGTCTTATATTCTCGCCAAGTCTTCCCGGAATCTCACTAATGCCAAACCCTGCGCCAGAAATCAGCAAGTAAATTCCATTCGCTGTACACTCCCTAGAAATTTGAAGTAGAATATCATCAAACTTCTCCTCTGTTTTTTCTCTAAAATTTGCCATATTATCTATAACAACCACCACGGCAGGACATACCACTCCATTTTTGCGCACATACTGATAATAATTTCCTCCGCGGAACAATTCTTTTCTCTCCTTAATCATATCCTGAAGCATATAAAAGAATTTTCCCACCGTCTCCACATCATTTTCATACAAGATACCGCCTACATGCGCATCCTTCTGAAACGGCTCCAGCATACGGCTGCTAAAATCTAAGATATACAAATTTACATATTTTGGGGAATAACTTTGTATCAAAGAATAGACCACAGTCTGAAGGAATGTGCTCTTTCCGCTCATCCCAATGCCGCACACCGCATGATTTCCATCCTCTGAGAAATTTAATATCAATGGCATCTGGAACTGATTGACCGGATCATCACAAAAACCAACCATAGCCTTTAATTCCCAATGTTCTTCCTGTTCCGGCCAGCTATCTTCTGCAAAGCATTGATCCAGATACCCCTCCAGATCACCCAAATAAATATTCTTAGGAAGAACCGGCAGCCATAGCGGAGGCTGTTTTTGATACCCCGCCTGTTCAGTCAACTGTGCCAAATATTCTATCACGGCATCTAGTTGTGTTTTCTCTTTTATTTCTGGCAGCTTAATATTCCTGCTTTTCGATTCGTCCAAAATATAATTACAAAGCTTCTCCGAATCACTGTCCTCTCCATAATGACTGCGCATCTCCCAATATAGCGCCGCAAAATTGCGCAAAAGCTTCGTGTTATAATCGTTCTCAGGATATTCCACCCCTGCTTCCCTCAAATACTTATAGCAATCCTCTATATCTTCACCCGCTTTTGTCATCATCTCATATAAACAAGTGATCCACTTTAACCTAGCCTCCGCTTTTTTCTTACTTTTTAAGTGATTTCCTATAATTCCAGTTCTTCCTGTATGGGTAAGCATCTTAGCAATCACTTGCTTTGAGCTACCTCCTTCATCTTCATAAACGGCTCCGCTCCAGCCAGACTGAAATTGTTCATATAACTCATCATTCCCCACTTGAAGATAGCCCCTGCCCGCCTGCGTCAGATATGCTGCATCTGGCTTATGTAACATATCCATACTATCCTGTCGATCCTGAACACGAAGACAAAGGCGGAATTTTGAATTACTCCAAATATTATCATCCACGGTTCCGCTGGGCTTTTGTGTAGCCAAAATCAAATGAACGCCAAGGCTTCGCCCAACCTGCGCCACACTGATCAGCTCCCGCATAAAATCAGGTTCTTCACGTTTTAGCTCTGCAAATTCATCAATAATAATAAATAAATGCGGTACAGGAAGTTTTGCCTCCCCGTTCTTATACAAATGCGTATACGCATTGATATTATTTACTCCATTTTCATTAAACACGCGCTGCCGGCGCACATTCTCACTTTTGATGGATACCATGGCACGCCGAATCTGATTTCCCGATAAATTTGATATCTGTCCCAATACATGCGGCAATCCTGAGAATAGATTTCCCATGCCGCCTCCCTTGTAATCAATAACAAAAAATCCTATATCATCTGGGCTGAAATTTAAAGCGAGAGAAAGTATATATGTCTGAAGCGTCTCAGACTTTCCTGAACCTGTTGTTCCCGCCACCAAACCATGCGGTCCATGGTACTTTTCATGTAGATCCAAATAACACGCCTGCCCGCCAGATTTCACCCCAATAAGAGCTCTCATATTGTCATAGGTGCGATTCTTTTTCCAGCGCTCCAAGACATTGAGCTCCTTTAAGGTCGTCACCCCATACATTTCAAAAAATGTGATAGCATTGGGAATCTCCCCGCCCATCTCAATCTCATTTACCTCTATATTAGCCAACATCCGTGCCAGCTCTTGCATTGCGCCGGAATTCATAAGATCGAAATGTACCTGAATCCCATTATTTCGGCCATTTTTCACATTATATATTCCTTTGTATTCCCCATCATTTTGAATAATACACTCGCAGGCATTGGGTAGATCTGCATAGCGCTCTGCCATTAAGATCGTTGTAAAGCCTAATTTTTGATTTTTTCCAAAGAGATACTTATTGATAAGCTCTCCCTTCAGCAGCGACTCATCCTCCACAATTAGCACATAATGTGGATTGAATCTGGAAAGATCGCCGCCCGGCCCCGCCGCTACCTCCGCCCGCTGTCGAAGAACCTGCATTAAGTCATAGCACACATCGCTGACCTCAGATATATCCAGCGCAACATATCGACTCTTTTTACTCTGGGACCAAACATGTGGCAGCCACCCTGCAAAGCTCCACGCATCCTGCCCATTATGCTTTTCATCCGACGTTATAAAAGCAAGCTTAATATCGGTATAGCAATTTTGTGTCACTAACTGAGCAATCAGGGCATATACCACTTGATAAGCGCCTTCCTTTCCAGCTCCTCCTACTATCCCGATCAGAGAATTTTCCTCCAAATCAACTCCCACCGGCACATCATGTAAAGTTTTATAGCTTTCTTTAATAAATCTGGGCTTATCCGCCAATGTATCATTTGTTAAAGTAAATTTTTCCTTCGGAACCTCAATATCAATCTGAAATGGCGTATCTCCCACACCCAAACGATGATATAAGAAATCCTCATGGGAACGATTTCTTCCCCACAAACCCTCTGGAACCCTATTATTTTGACTGAAAAACGCATCTATGGATGGATAGCGCTCCCTGAGAATCCTAATACTCTGCGCATATTTCTCCTTCACTGTCTCCGCACATTTCATAAGATACTCACTATATGCGTCAAATCTGCGTGTCTCCTCCTTGCGCGTTTTTTCTTTTGCATACCGAACATTTGTCACTGCCCAAAAGGCAGCGAATAATCCAGAACATCCCGCCGTGATCAAGCCCGTATACATATAGATACCACTTGTTTCACCAGACATCCTGCTACTTAAAATAGACATTCCCGTTCCCAGCAACATAGGAACCATCATTGTCAATGCCGGACCAACAAGCATCAATAGAGGTGTCTCCGCCTCTTCACCGGGTGTGGGAGGTGCTTCTATCTCTATTTTTTCAGTGTCCAAAGCCTCCATATTTCTCGGTGAACGATGATAATACACTTTCTGATAACCTAATGTATTTTTATAGGAAAAACCCTCGCATCTCTCATCTTCCCGATCCACTCTGTGAAGGACAGATGGATCAATTTTCATCTCCACAGATGGATCAATCGCTAATACATCCCCCAAAAAAACCAGCCGCAATCCCCATATATTGATGCGATCACCAAACTCCAAAATCCGGTTAGCTCCAACACGAATATCGTTGACAAAGGTTCCATTTGTACTTTGATCCTCAAGCATCCATCCATTCTGCTGCCTAGTAAGTTCTGCATGATTTTCAGAAACAATCTGTATCCCGCCATAATAGGCAGAATACGAGATTGCTTTTCTTTGCCGGCTTCCAATAGAAATTTTAGATATTTCCTCCAAACTATATTTCTCAAAAATAGGGCAAGAACTTTCCACTATCCTAACCAAAACGGCAAAAACATCCCCATTATTAGATACCAATGTATAACTATCCTGATTCTTTAAAGCCGCTCCATCATAATGATTCTCATTAATATGAAGCTGCTCCTCCATATCCTGAAAATACCACTGACCATTCAAAACCTCTAATTTCAATTCAATATTTTCTTGAACCTGAAAAACAGAACTTTCAAGCAAAAGAACCAGCTCTGTATTATTTACTGCCGGAAGCACAAACTCCTTCCATGCGCTTTTACTGTATACAGAAAGAATTACACTCATACATTTTCTCCCCCACTTTTCTATCTCTAGCCTTTTACATAGAAGATCTGAAAGGTCGTATCATGAATCTGAACCACATCTTTTGTCTTTAGCTTTACCCCCATTGGATCAACAATGGCTGTCTTATGCCCGCGCTGAACATACACTGCTTTTTTTCCTGTAGAACATATGCAATACGAACCATCTCGAAAAAAAATCTCACAACATGCCTCTGCATTTTCAAAACTATGTAGAATGGTCACAGCTCCAAATTGAACACCCAAAATAATCGAATCATTAGACCGAAAAATATACTTTTTTTCCGCTAATTTATTTCTCTCTATCACCTGTAGCAGTGGTCGTTTTTCTTTCGAATTCTGCTTTTCTCCTGTTGAATATTCTACCTTGTATGGACGATATGGAGTTGCTGAGGAAATGTCTGCATGCTCTTCTAAATGATTGGACAGGGCTTCCTTTAACGAGCTATCTCTCATCTTCTTAATAGCCTGAAATTTCTCCTCTCTTCTCTTCTTCCTTCTTGACTGAACACGAACAATTCCAATTATAAATAAAACCAGTACAAGAGTAATTCCTCCTACCTTCTCCATAGATCAAGCTCCATTTTCTTTCTTGTGCATTTTTTTATCACTCTGCTCATATACTAGAAGCATAAGAAATTCATTTATTCCATACTCTGATACTTTTACCGCCCTAATTCTTCGCAGATTTTCTTAATCTATGAAAAACCGTTATATC
>CAMWWW010000113.1 GCA_947178015.1 uncultured Clostridia bacterium | reverse complement strand
AAAAAAGCAGCGCAGAGAGATGCCTATAGTCCTCAAGGCACCTATTGAAAAACGTCGGCACTTAGCGAGGTATTTTACGAGCTTAGTGTCCGCTACGTTTTTCACTAAGCGAGAGCGGGGTGACGGAGGACTATAGGCATCTCTCTGCGCGGACCCTTCCCGAACATGATTATACAAATCCCTTTCACAAAAACTTATACACATATGAGATAATCGCTTTTTTTCTTTTAGTGTTCGGAACCCTTTCGTGAGGAAGCGAAAAACGCACATGCAAAGATAAACGCCAAAAACAAGACAGCGACTGTCATCCAAATCAATAGGGTTATTGTACCCTTTTGAGCAAACATATCATAATAGCCTTTTAAGTAGATCACCACAATAATCGCTGGAATTACATACGATACATAATACTTAAACTGTTCTGGAAACCGAAGTCCTGTTCCCTGATTGGCTTCTTTTATAAATGCCTTCCAGCCCCATCCTCTCTGGCTGGTACAGAAAAGTACATAGCCAAGGCTTCCCAGAGGAAGCAGATTGTTTGACACAATAAAGTCTTCCAGATCCATAATAGTGCTTCCGCTTCCAAACGGCTCTATCCATGAAAGTAGATGAAATCCCAGCACACAAGGCATACTGAGCACTACCATCAACACCAGACTTACCAGCACGCTCTTTTTCCTTGTCCACCCAAAAAGATCCATATTAAATGCAACAATATTTTCAAACACGGCAATAATGGTAGTAAGAGCGGCAAAGGTTAAAAACAGGAAGAATAAGGAACCCCACAGTCTTCCGCCCGCCATTTGCGAGAAAATGCGCGGAAGCGTGATAAATACTAAACTTGGTCCCGCTCCGGGTTCTATCCCAAATGCAAAGCATGCTGGTATTACGATAAACCCTGCCGTCAGTGCTACAAAGGTATCTAGCCCCGTGATGCTCAACGCCTCACCTGTTAGGCTTCTTTCATTTCCCAGATAGCTTCCAAAGATCAGCATAGCGCCCACCCCAAGAGAGAGTGTAAAAAATGCCTGACTGAGCGCTGCAAATACAACATTTCCAATTCCTTGTTCGACCATCTTTCCAAAATCAGGGATCAAATAAAAACGGATACCTTCCGCTGCGCCCTTTAGGAATACAGAATGTACAGCAAGTACCACTATAATAACCAACAGTGCCGCCATCATAAATTTTGTAATCTTCTCAATTCCCTTTTGTAGACCAAACAAGCACACGGCAAAACCTATGACGCAGATAAGCACCGTCCAAAAAACCATCTCTGGTGTATTGATTAGCATCTTGTTAAAGGTATCTGTAATCTGCTCCTGTGATGCCTGATGAAAGATGCCCCGAATACTTTTCACACAGTAATTCATCATCCAGCCACCCACCGAGGTGTAAAACATCATCAGCATATAGCAGCCCACAATCCCGATTAGCTTCAGTCTGTGCCAAGCAGTCCCCTTGGGCTCCAGACGCTCAAAACTCATCACCACGCTGCGCCGGCTTGCTCGTCCCACTGCAAACTCACAGACAAGCACCGGAATTCCAAGCAGCACCAGAAAACAAAGATAAATCAAAATAAATGCTGCTCCGCCATATTCCCCACATATATAGGGAAACTTCCACACATTTCCTATCCCTATCGCACAGCCCGCTGACACTAAGATAAACCCTATTCTTGAACCAAACCTTTCTCTACCCATACGCCTCCTATTCCTCTCTCATTTTTTATTTTCTATTGCATGTTACAGCTTCTGAATCTTAAATAGCTCACCTTGAATCTGCTCTGACAGCTCCTCCACCAGCCTTGTGCTAGCAGCGATCTGCTCGGTCGCCGCCGCAAGGGTATCCACCCTCTGATCCACATGAGTCACAAGACCGGACAGATTTTCTGCCTGCTGCCTTAGATCCTCCATAAACTTCTTTACCTTCGCAGAGGTATCATTGGAATCTTTTGCCGCATCTCGGCTGGAATCTGACAGGTTCTTAATCTCTCCTGCCACCACGGCAAACCCCTTGCCTGCCTCGCCCGCCTTCGCCGCCTCAATGGATGCATTGAGCGATAACAGTTCTGTCTCAGAGGCAATATCAAAGATGGAATTGTTATTCTTCTCTATGCTGTTTAACAAATCTGTTATATGGCCAAACGCCTCTGCCATCTGTCGGCTACAATTATTGATATTTTGCATACTAACCGCGATCTCTGTGCTCTCCTGCGCATTTCCCTCATTTCCCACACTTACCTCTGAAAGAGAGCCCTGCATCGTCTGAAAACTTTCTGTAACATGATCAATAATATCCCTCACGGTCTCTGCGCGCCTGATTCTCTCCTCTGTATCCGCCTGTACCTGAGCACTCAACTCCTTTACACGCTCCATCTCCTCCATCGCCAGATCCTTCACATAGTGAATACAATTCTCTTTATAATTTATTCCATTAGAAATCGCGCATGCCATATCTTTACAGCTCGCATAACCACATGCTGAACAATCAATCTGCTGTTGTTCCTTCGTGTGCTTGCCCATCTCATCAAATATTCTGGAAAGCTCCTGACTGGATACTGGCTTCATTTTGATCTGATTTGATTTATTCGTATAATGACGGAGAAAATCTTCCAACCTTAGCTTTCTAAATTGATAATTCAAAGCTGCCAACCTTCTTCTGGGCGAAAGCTTTCTGCCCCATGCACCTCCATGCTTTATGCTGTTCTCGCGAATCCTCTGTATGTTCATCAGAGTATCGTCACCCTCTGCCTTTTCCTCCTCAATTCCTGTCCCATACAGACAACCCTGCGCGCAGTTTAAGGCGTCTACCATAAAGGGAAGCTGCTTACCTGTATGTATTCTTTCCTGATATTCCTTCAGATACTCATACATATGCTTCTCGCCCTCGGCTTGTCGGACAAATATCTCATCGCCTAGAAACCAATATATATTTTCTTTCAGTCCGCCGGGCGTTGGATAGATGGAGCCAAGCCCATACTCTATCTCATCCTTCGCCAGTGTACTACCAGAAAGCCTGTGCTCCTTTATATAATGTATAAGATGCTGGAATGTGACATTATAAGAGACATAACCGCCACAGTTCGGATCTGTTATCTCATTCTTTTTGGCTATGCATGGACTGATAAAAGCGAGCTTATCCCTAAGCCCTATGTATTTCTTAACATAGATAGCGCCGCACATCAATGGACTGTGCACTGGCATCAATCTTGGCAGAAGATCTGGCATATTTTTTTCAATATAATCTACTACTGCTGGACATGGCTGAGAGATTCCGCCAAGAAAATGGTGTGATTTAATATAATTCAGATATGCCCATGTCGTGATATCCGCCCCGAAGGATACACTAAAAATTCGGTTAATTCCAGCCGCCTTTAACACACCCAGATAGTTCTGATACTCCGATGGATAGTTTGCCATAAAGGCTGGCGCGATCAGAAGTGAGATCTTCTCTCCCCTTTTTAGATCCTCGAAGAAACGCTCCGTGTCATCCCGGTAAGATCTCGCACTATGCTTGCAGGCGTCAAAGCAGGCTCCGCAGGAAATACAGGCATCCCCCTCCACCTCAATCCTGCTGCTTCCGTCCTCAAGTTTTACTGCATAATTGGCGGATGGAACCGGACATACAGAAATACATTTGTTACACACAATACAATTTTCGTTCGTATAAACTAATCCCGTGTTTTTTCCCATTCCTCTTTCCCCTCTCTAGTTTCTTTAGTATCACTGCCAAAAAGGCTTCCCCGATCCTTTGATACAAAAACATTATAAACTCAAAAGCCAATATCATCAACAAAATTTTACAAAGACCTCAGATAAAATTGAACCTTCCTAATGAGCCAGAGCGTATTTGAAAAATGCTTTTTGCCAGACGTGCATCACAATTTGTGGGAGATTTACACCAAATGAAGGCGACATAGCGGGCGATATTGACGGCATTTGGCGCAAATATCACGCAAAGTGGGGGCGTATAAATGGAAGGAATGATTTTTCAAACACGCTCTAGATACAGGAAAGCTGCAAACGGCAAGACGGACTGCAAATCTCTGCTTTCACTTGCCATTCCATCTGAAATTTGCTATACTCTATGTTGAAAAACCCATTTTTTCATAGGGTTAATTTTACAGAAAGGATTGATCTTGCACATGTACAAAAAGCTTATTACTCTTATCTTAATGGGCTGTATCGCCCTAACCTTTTTGTCTGGTTGTTCTTCAAAACCTCAACAGACCACGAATGAAAGCACAACGGCTCCCGCACAAGCCAATGAAATCCGCATTGGCTGTATGAAAGGCCCCACTGCCATAGGTATGATTCGATTGTTATCCGAATCCGACGCCGGCAATACAGAAAATTCCTATCAATATACCATCGCAGGTGCTGCGGATGAGTTAAGCGCTGCATTGTTAAAGGGTGATCTGGATATTGCCTCCATCCCCTGCAATCTGGCCAGTGTACTCTATAACAAGACGGAGGGAGAAATCCTGACAGCCGCGATCAATACCTTGGGCGTACTCTATATCGTCGAGGGCGGCTCGTCCATCGAAACGGTCAGCGATCTTGCCGGAAAGACACTTTACTCCACCGGACAGGGAACCACGCCGGAATATACCCTGCGTTACCTCCTGACCTGCGCAGGTCTTGATCCAGACAAAGATGTCACGATTGAATATAAATCAGAAGCTTCTGAGGTTGTTGCCACACTATCACAGCATCCTGATGCCGCAGCCATGTTGCCGCAGCCCTTTGTCACCTCTGCAATGAACAACAACCCGGATCTCCGCATTGCCCTCGATATTACAGAGGAATGGGAAACACTCACACAGAATACGGTTGTCACTGGAGTGATCGTGGTGCGCAAAACCTTTCTTGAGCAAAATCCAGAAGCCTTCCGCACCTTTTTAAAAGAATACCAAAGTTCCGCGGAATATGCTAACAGCTCCATTGACGAGACAGCTGCTCTATTAGAGCAATATGATGTTTTTAAAGCTGCCATAGCAAAAAAAGCGATTCCATATTGTAATGTTGTCTTTATAACTGGACAAGAAATGAAGGAACAGGCTACCGCCTATCTTCAGGTTTTATATGATCAGAATCCGGCTTCCGTTGGCGGCAGTTTAAAAGAGGAGATGTTCTATCTTGAAGAATAAACCCGCGCTTCTGTATTATTCTCTGGCTGCCTTGTTTTGGCTGCTGCTGTGGCAGGCAGCAGCCAAGCAGATAGGAAAAGAATTGTTCCTGCCTGCGCCAGCTCAAGTATTTGGGGTTCTTATGACAGAGCTGCTTCCTGCCAAAAGCTTTTGGCTTTGTGTGTTCTCCTCTTTTTTCCGCATTGGAGCAGGCTTTCTGGCGGGTTTAGCCGCAGGGGTCCTATTGGCGGTAGCCTCCCACTGTTTTGAACCTGTAAAAATACTTCTCTGGCTTCCCATCAAGGTAATCAAATCTGTTCCTGTGGCTTCTTTTGTTATATTGACACTGCTTTGGATGGATTCTTCTATGCTGGCTGTTTTTATACCATTTTTGATGGTGCTTCCCATCTTGTATCTTCATACCCTAACAGCGCTTTCCCAGACAGATCCAAAGCTGCTGGAGATGGCAAAGCTTTTTCATATTCCTTTTCTAAATCAGCTTTCCGCCATCTATCTGCCGCAGGTATTCCCTTCCGTGCTGTCAGCCTGCTCCCTCGCCGCAGGCATGGCGTGGAAATCCGGCATCGCCGCCGAGATCATCGGCCTCTCCAGAAATTCTGTAGGAAACAAGCTCTATCAGGCCAAGATCTATCTCTTGACACCAGAGCTGTTTGCATGGACAATTGTGATTGTACTATTAAGCATCGGATGGGAACAGCTTTTTAAAATCCTATCCAGATTGATTGGAGCAGAAATATCCTCAACCAAAAGGAGCTAATGCGATGAATGAAATTATTTCCATTCAAAATATATCCTTTTCCTATTCGGAACATACACCTGTCTTTTCCCATTTCTCCACATCCATCCAAACTAAAATGGTGACTGCGCTGACTGCACCCTCCGGGGCAGGCAAAACCACACTGCTGCACTTGCTCGCAGGACTTATTCAGCCGCAGGAAGGACAAATTCTATTCCCGCCATCTCATAATAAAATCTCTATGGTCTTTCAGGAAAATCGTCTGATCCCCTCCGCCAGCATAGCAAAAAATATTAAGCTGGTTAATAAAAAGCTGACCGACAGTGAGATCTGCGGTCTTCTAAAACAGGCAGAGCTTGAACATTACGCAGCCTGCAAACCCGGCTCCCTGAGCGGCGGTGAACAAAGACGTGCTGCGATACTCCGCGCACTTGCCGCAAATTATGAGATACTGCTTCTGGACGAGCCCTTTACTGGACTTGATACGGCAAGAAAAGATAAGATAAGCCAAATCATCAAAAAAAATACGAAAGATAAAACTTTGATCCTTGTCACTCACAATCCCGATGATAGAGAGCTTTTAGAATGTAAAATGGCAGTACAGATCTAACCCTGCACTGCCTAATCTTTTATTTCTTTTCTGTTCTAATTTCTCTCCAATTCCATGGTTCTGCCATACCCGCGTATCTCTTTTATTATCTCGCCATAGGGCCTGCCCTTGCCGAAGAGCATGGTAGTTCCCAGCACGAATCCATCCATCCCTTTCGGAGCGAATTGCGAGATTTTATCTACACTGCATGCCCCATCCCAATATATTAATCATCTTCGAGAAAGGTCCGCATAGCCAGCCCTGCTATTTCCTCCTTCACCCCGCTCTCGCTTAGTGAAAAACATAGCGGACACTAAGCTCATAAAATATCTCGCTGAAGTGTACCACATAATTCGCAAGCTCATTATGTGCCGACGTTTTTCAATAGATTCCTTGAGGAAAATAGCAGGGCTGGCTATGCTACTTTATTTATATTTCTAAACACGCTGTTATTTTACATATCCATACATTATCAAATTATTATTTAACTACATTGATTTTTTGTCCTTATTCATAGATTTATATATTTTATAGTATTAGGTATCATAATAATCCTTAAGAATTTAATTATATTATTAGTTTTAAATTTGGAGGAAAGGAAAATCAACATACTAAACACAATCGAAAAAGCAGCGCAGAGAGAGAGAACCTTTCTTGAAAATGATTATACAAAAATATATAAGTTTTTGTAAAGGCGATTTGTATAATCATTTTTGAGAATGGTCCGTGCAG
>CAMWWW010000112.1 GCA_947178015.1 uncultured Clostridia bacterium | reverse complement strand
TTTACATAAATCTATACTTTATCAAAAAGTTGTAAACTGGTGATTTATTTAGTAAAATGGCGAAAAGTCTTGCAAAAATAGCTGACAAGGAGGGTTGATTTATGGTATTACCAGCTGAAAAGGCACGGCACACATTTGCCGATTGCTTCACATGGGACGAGAAGGAACGTATAGAAATTATTGATGGAGAAGCTTTTATGATGGCAACGCCATCCAGAATTCATCAAGAAATCTGCTTTGAAATTGGGCGGCAGCTTGGTAACTATCTGGAGGGAAAACAGTATAAGGTTTATCCTGCTCCCTTTGGAGTTCGGCTATTTGAGCAGGATGGGGACAAGCCGGAGGACGTTGACACGTTGGTTGAGCCGGACATCTCTGTGGTGTGCGACAGGAGCAAACTGGATAAGCATGGCTGCAAGGGAGCGCCGGATATGGTAATTGAGGTTCTCTCCCCATCTACACAACAGCATGACCAGCTTGTGAAGCTAAATCTATATCAACGAGCCGGAGTTCAAGAATATTGGATTGTGGACCCGGAGAACCGAACGGTTCGCGTTCTGCTTCAAACCGGCGATGGCACTTTCCGAACGCATGAGGTCTATAGACAGGAGGATGTGGCAAAGGTCAATGTGCTTGACGGATGCTTTATCGAGTTGAGCAAAGTGTTTTCTGAATAAGCGACGCAGAAGCGGAGTGGGAATTATCCCGCCCCGCTTTTTTTATTTTTCGTGTAGCTCTTTTCTCTGCATTGATTATGCTCTACATCAGCAACCCCGTAAGTATCTGAACACAAGTCTCCACGCCTAACTTGCCGCTGTCCAGCACCAGATCGTAATTCTCCGCCGCATCCCATTTTTTCATGGTATTGGCATAAAATGCCGATCTTCTGCGTTTATTATTCTTCTCCATCACCTTATCCACACTACTTTTCTCTATCCCATACTCCTTAATGATTCTCTCTCTTTTCTGCTCATAATCCGCGCGGATAAATACTCTGAGAACACCTCCTCGATCTCTTAGCGCCTCCCCTGCACAATGTCCCACAAAGACGCATCTTCCCTGCTCGGCGGCTTCCCTCACTGCCCTCTGCATGGACAGATAGATCTGCTGTTCTGTGGACAGCGTATCACTTTTCCCGCTCTGTGCGTTGATCAGCATGGCGATGGAATACAAAAAGCTGTTTGTCGTGCTTTCCTCGCGTCTCTCCACCTCCTTTGCCGACATGCCAAGCCTCGCCGCCACTTTCTCGTACACCTCGCTGGTACAGCAGGCAATTCCTGCTCTTTCTGCCGTCTTTTTCCCTATCTCGGTCCCTGCGCTGCCATATTCCCGTTCAATCGCAATATAATGATATTTCATAACCATTCCCCCTCCTTACGCTGACTGCTCAAACTGGCTATTGTACAATTCGCTGTAGAAGCCGCCTTTTGCAAGCAATTCCTCATGTGTGCCGCTCTCAATAATATCGCCTGCTTTCATCACCAAGATCAGATCTGCATCCTTGATCGTCGACAGCCTATGTGCAATCACAAAAGAGGTTCGGTTTCTCATCAGCTCATCCATCGCCTGCTGAATCTTTAGCTCTGTTCTGGTATCCACCGAGCTGGTAGCCTCATCCAGTATCAGCATCGGACGATCTGCAATCATCGCCCTTGCAATGGTAAGCTGCTGCTTCTGCCCCTGCGACAGACTCACCTGATCGTTTAGCACCGTGTCAAATCCTTCCGGCAGCGAGCGGATAAAATGATACAATCCCACCGCTTTACATGCCTTTATCATGCTTTCCTCTGACACATTTTCCGAGCAATAAATGAGATTCTCCCGAATGGTTCCCTCAAATAGCCATGTATCCTGCAAAACCATACAAAACTGGGAATGAACCTCCTCTCTTCTTACCTTGTCGACAGCGATCCCATCAATCCGTATCTCTCCGCCCAACAGCTCATGAAAACGCATAAGAAGATTGACCATCGTCGTCTTTCCTGCTCCAGTGGGGCCAACGATCGCGATCTTCTGCCCCGCCTTTGCCTTAGCCGAAAAATCATGAATAATAATTTTATCCGTTCCTTCATAGCCAAATCTGACGTGACGAAACTCCACATCCCCCTTTACATGGGAAAGATGACTGGTCTTTTCACTCTCATCTGCCATCTCCTCCGCGTCCAAAAATTCAAACACTCTCTCACCGGCAGCCGCAGCAGACTGCAACGATTGTGCCGCCTGCGCCATCTGAGACAAAGGCTGTGTGAAAAACCGCACATACATCATAAAAGCGACAATTACCTCAAAGCCGATTTGCTCCTTCATCGTCAGCAGCGCGCCCACAATACACACCACCACATAGCCAAAATTTCCAATAAATCCCATAATCGGCATCATCATACCGGAAAGACACTGCGCCTTAAATCCGCTGTCCAGAAGATTCTCATTCAATCGGTCGAAATCCGCCTGCGCCTTATCTTCCCCATTATAAGCCTTTACCACGGTATGCCCGGAATAAATCTCTTCAATATGTCCATTTAACAGCCCCAGATTCTTCTGCTGCCGGAAGAAATATTTCTGCGACCGCCCCATAATCAGCATCATTAGCACAAAGCCCACAATCGTAGACAACACTGCCGCGACTGTCATTGTCACATCCGTGATAAGCATCATAATCACAGAACCCACAAACAGCATAATAGCAGAAACCAGCGTGCCAATGCTCTGGTTTAAAGACTGTGCTATGGTATCTACATCGTTTGTCACCCTTGAAAGCACGTCGCCCGTCGTCGTCTTATTATAATACCACATCGGAAGCCGGTTGATTTTCTTTGAAATATCACCCCGCAGGCTCTTCGACACTCCCTGCGTCACATTTGTCATAAGAAGATGCTGCATCAAGGACAACACCGCGCTAAATGCATAAAAACCGATCAGCGTTATCCCAATCCTTGCCACAGCCTGCATATCAATTTCCGCCATCAGCCCATCTGTGATCACCTTCGTCATCTCGGACAATTTATCGGGGCCAAGCAGAGTGAGAATCGTGCCTGCTCCTGCTCCTATCACCGCCAGAATCATCAGGCTCCAATACCGGCGGCAGTAGATCAGCAGCTTTTTCCATGTACCTGTAAAATCCTTTGATTTTGTCCTATTTTCCATTATGCAAGCTCCTCCTTTGAAAGCTGAGAATACGCGATCTGCTGATAGGTCTCACACTCTCTCATTAATTCCTCATGTGTTCCCTTGCCAGCCACCTTTCCATCATCCAGCACAATAATCTGATCGGCGTCCCGAATGGTGCCGATTCGCTGTGCTACAATCAGCCTTGTCGCGTCCTTGCAGTCCTTTTCAAGCTGCTTTCTGAGAATCCGGTCCGTCTTATAATCTAGCGCGGAGAAAGAATCATCAAAAATCAAAATCTCCGGCCTTCTGCACACAGCTCTCGCAATTGAAAGCCTCTGCTTCTGCCCGCCTGAGAAATTCGATCCTCCCTGCGACACATGCGCCTCATAGCCCTCTGGGAGTTTTTCCACAAACTCAGATGCCTGCGCTGTGTAGACCGCCTCCACCACATCCGACTTAAGATGTTTCGCCTTTCCATTGTCCCCATAGGCAATATTGTCATAGACAGTGCCTGAGAATAAAATCGCTTTCTGTGATACATAGCCAATCTTATTTCTCAATGCCTTCTGCTTGTATTTTTTGACATTAATGCCGTCAACCAGCACTTCTCCCTCCGTCGCATCATAAAAACGTGGAATCATGTGGATCATTGTACTCTTACCGCTTCCAGTAGAGCCAATAATGGCCACCGTCTCCCCTTTCTTTGCCGAAAAACTGATATTTTCCAGCACATTCTCCTCTGCCCCCGGATAACGGAAACTGACATTCCGAAACGTAATGGTCCCTGTCTCTTTGGCAGAAGCTCCATCCTCCTCGCCGTCCGCAATGGAAAGCTCTGTGTCGAGCACCTCCAAAATACGCTTTGCTGAAACTGAAGCCCTTGGAAATATAATAAAGATCATCACCAGCATCATAAACGCCATCACGACCTGCATGGCATACTGCGTAAATACAATCATATCCGAAAACAACGCAATCTTATCCGAAAACGCTGCCTTGCTTATCATCGCGGCGCCAAGCCAATAGATCGTCAATGTCAGCCCGTTCATCACCATCTGAATGGAGGGCATCATAAACGCCATCGTTCTGCTTGCAAACAGATTTGTCCTTGTAAGCTCTGTATTGGCGGCGTCAAATTTATCCTCCTGATAATTCTCCGCATTATATGCCCTGACCACGCGGATTCCTGTCAGATTCTCCCTTGTCACCCGATTGATATCATCGGTCAGCTTCTGTAATTTCTTAAACTTCGGCATCGCTATGGACACGCAGATCAGCACCGTCATCAACAACAATACCACCGCTGCCGCCGTTGTAAGCGTCCACGTCACATTCTTGCCTGAAATTTTAAGTATCGCCCAGACCGCCATAATGGGCGCTTTCACAATAGACTGCAATCCCATCACAATCAACATCTGCACCTGCTGAATGTCGTTGGTAGAGCGCGTAATTAAGCTTGCCGTAGAATATTTTCCAATCTCCCCCATAGAAAAGGCCTGCACCTTGGCAAACATCCTTCTTCTGGTATCCGCACCGAAATCTGTGGCGATTCTTGCCGCCATCACCGCGACCATCAACGCGCTGCACAAGCTTCCGAGCGCGCAGGCTAACATCTTCCCTCCTGCCGACAGAACCGCCGCCATCTCACTTCCCGGCGTCTGCACTAACGTTGTTATCTCAGACATATAATCCGGCATCTTCAGATCCAGCCAGACCTGTGCCACAATAAACACAACCGCCGCTGCCATGCAGCCCCAGTCACGTTTTCTAAATTTACTAAATAATCGAAACATACCTCTGCTCTCCTTTCCTATTATGCACTTTCAGCATTTATTCACATAAAATATTACCATGAAATACTAAACTGAAACGAAACAAATCATAGGAATCTAGCAAAAGATATGATTTCTATTAAAAAGAGGACTCCTTATCCTCGTTCTTCCACTGCAAAATCCTCTCAAGCCTTTCTTTTACCTGCTTCTCCTGCCCCTCGCCGTCCGGCTGATAATACCTGCGCCCTATTAACGCATCCGGCAGACACTGCATTTTGGCCATCTTTTCTTCTGTATTATGCGCATAGATATATCCCTCTCCATAATGAAACTCCTTCATCAGCTCTGTAGGGGCGTTGCAGATCCAGAGCGGCACCGGTTCCGCCGGAAGATTTTTAATATCCTCCTTGCAGTCCAGACATGCCCGGTACAATGCGTTGGATTTCGGCGCCATAGACAGATACACCGCTGCATGTGTCAGATGAACATCACACTCCGGCATACCAAGAAAATGACATGCCTGATATGCCGCTATGGCAAGCGGCAGCGCGCCAGAATCCGCCATCCCCACATCCTCGCTCGCAAAACGAACCAGACGCCTCGCAATATAAAGCGGTTCCTCTCCTCCATCTAACATGCGATGCAGCCAATATACCGCTGCATCTGGATCACTATTGCGCATAGACTTATGAAGAGCAGAAATAAGATTATAATGCTCCTCTCCATTTTTGTCATACAACAAAGAACGGCGATTCATACATTGCGCCAATATCTCGGCGCTCACATAGAAAACCGCCTGCTCATTTAGCTCACTGTTTACCACCGCCATCTCCAGCGTATTTAGAGCCGTCCTCGCATCCCCGTTTGAAAACCGCGCAATGGCAGAAAGCTGCGCATCCTCTATAGCAATCTGCATCGATCCAAAACCCTTCGGACTTTTTAATGCATGGACAAGCAGCTCCTTGATCTCCTCCTGCTCCAATGCTTTTAAAATAAATACCCTGCATCTGGAAAGCAGAGCAGAATTAATTTCAAAAGACGGATTTTCTGTCGTCGCACCAACTAATATAATGCTTCCCTTCTCCACATAAGGCAAAAAAGCGTCCTGCTGCGCCTTATTAAAACGATGGATCTCATCCGCAAACAAAAGGGTCCGCACACCCATATGACGATTTTGCTCTGCCTGCGCCATCACATCCTTAATCTCCTTGATCCCGCTTGTAACCGCGCTGAACTCCACAAACTCAGCCCTCGTCTGTTTCGCAATAATTCTTGCCAGCGTCGTCTTTCCAACTCCCGGCGGCCCCCAGAAAATCATGGAAGACAACTGATCCTTCTCAATTAACTGTCTTAGTATCTTTCCCTTTCCCACAAGATGCTTCTGCCCTACGTACTCGTCAAGCGTCTCTGGCCTTAATCGGCTTGCAAGCGGAGCTGCTGTCTGCCTATTGTCAAATAAACTCATCTGTTCCATTTTAATCCTCATTTCTCTATTCGGAATCACACAACGCCAATCCTTGACATGGTATCTGTGCAAACGTTCTCCCTACTCTTTCCTCCATTCTCAACCGCAAAGAATCAGCCCTTCTTTTAGAAAATAAAACCTTGTGTCCAAGCTGGAATGAACGGTAAGCTGCACTCCAATCTCCAACATACGGCTGTTAAGAATATGATACATTTCCTCCTGCTCCCAGCGAATTCCCATCAGATACTCCTGCTCCCTCCCTGTTAGGCAGGAAAGCTGCTTAAGAAACCGCTCCCTGTCCGCTCCCTTCCATGCACCAAAAGGACAAAACATATAAGAATGTGTTTCCCCATTCTGCGCAATATGCTCCGACAAAACATGATTTAGCTCATAAACCTGCATCTTTCCTATCTGTCTGACCGTCATCGTACTCGCGTCCATAGAGGTTTTCAACATTCCTGTATCCATCATATGTTGGTAAACCGTTCTCTCCACCCGATCTCTGGGCGTAGGAAACGCTAAGGTCTTCACTATCTGATCCACAGAATATCCCCTATCTGCCAGATGTCGGATTGCTCCTCCGCTCGCCATATCAAACATAAAATTTGACAACGCCGCATCAAAATATTCCTGTTCCTTCTTTTTGCCTGACATACTGCCGTGTACCCTATCCTTCTTTTTTCTTTATCATACTACAAGAAAAAGCTATGGTCAAAAGAATTTTCCTCTGCACAAGTCTGTGCACAAAAAAGCCGGGAATCTCATTTTCAGATTTCCGGCTTAATACGCCTTTCTATACTTTTGAAAACAATATAGGATAAATTTTTGTAAAGGCGATTTATGTAATCATTTTCGAAAAAGGTCCGCAT
>CAMWWW010000111.1 GCA_947178015.1 uncultured Clostridia bacterium | reverse complement strand
TTAAAATGTATAATTATTACATTTTAAACAGCAAATCGTAAAATTTTTAAAAAGTTGTAAACTGGTGTAATAATATGATAATTAGAAAAACCAAAGAATATAACTATATTCAGCAGTATAGGTAAGATTACAAAAATAGGCAGAAAGCAAACGTGTCTGGAATACCAATAAAAAGCAGCATAGCCAGCGCAGCTATTTTCCTCAAGGAACCTATTGAAAAACGTCGGCGTTTAGCGAGGTATTTTACGAGCTTAGCGTCCGCTACGTTTTTCACTAAGCGAGAGCGGGGTGACGGAGGAAATAGCAGCGCTGGCTATGCGGACCATCCTCGAAAATGATTACACAAATAGTTTTTACATAAACTTATACTTTTTTAGAAGGTTTTGATTAAGCAAGAGGGAGTGTGTACTATGGGAAAATATGTGATGGCGATGGATGCGGGGACAACCAGCAACCGTTGTATTTTGTTTAACAGAGAAGGTAAAATTGTGAGTGTTGCACAGAAGGAGTTTACCCAGCATTTTCCGCAGCCGGGATGGGTGGAGCACGATGCTGGTGAGATTTGGTCTACACAGCTTGGTGTTGCAGTGGAAGCTATGCAGAAGCTTTTTGTGGAACCAGAGGATATCGCAGCGATTGGGATTGCAAATCAGAGGGAGACGACGATTGTTTGGGACAAGCATACTGGGGAGCCAATTTGTCCAGCAATCGTGTGGCAGTGCAGAAGAACAGCGGCTATGTGCGATCGCTTGAAGGAGCAGGGACTTACAGAGTTGTTTCGCAGAAAGACAGGACTGATTATAGATGCTTATTTTTCTGCCACAAAGCTTCAGTGGATTCTCGAAAATGTGGAAGGGGCAAAAGAACGCGCAGAGAGTGGAGATCTGTTGTTTGGAACGGTGGATACATGGCTTATCTGGAAGTTGACAAAAGGTAGGGTGCATGTCACAGATTATTCCAATGCTTCTCGTACCATGCTGTTTAATATACATACCCTGACGTGGGATCAGGAAATACTTGCACTGCTTGGGATTCCAGAATGTATGCTGCCCGAAGTGAAGCCGTCCAGTTGCATCTATGGGGAGACCGATTCGGTATATTTTGGAAAGTCGATTCCAATTGGGGCGGCAGCGGGGGATCAGCAGGCGGCATTGTTTGGACAGACCTGCTTTCAGGCGGGCGAGGCGAAGAATACGTATGGAACAGGTGGTTTTCTTCTTATGAATACCGGAGAGAAACCGGTTACATCCAAGCATGGACTTTTGACGACAATCGCTTGGGGAATGGATGGAACAATAAATTATGCGCTGGAGGGGTCTATCTTTGTGGCGGGAGCAGCTATTCAGTGGCTTCGGGATGAGCTTGGGCTTATCCGATCAGCGGCTGAGACGGAAGAGCTTGCTAAGAAGGTGGAGGATACCAACGGTTGTTATGTGGTTCCAGCCTTTACAGGGCTTGGCGCGCCTTATTGGGACGCCTATGCCAGAGGTTGTATTGTGGGTCTGACAAGAGGGGTGAACAGATATCATATCGTGCGCGCTACGTTGGAATCCATTGCCTATCAGGTGAATGATGTGCTCCATGTGATGGAGGAGGATTCTGGAATTGCACTTTCGAGCTTAAAGGTTGACGGCGGCGCGAGTGCAAATAATTTTCTTTTGCAGGTTCAGGCGGATATGATAGATGCTCCCGTCAAGCGCCCAGACTGTATTGAGACGACTGCCATTGGAGCTGCATATTTGGCAGGGCTTGCGGCAGGTTATTGGAAGAACAAGGAGGAGGTTCTCAGTAATTGGAGGATCAATCAGGTATTCCAGCCAGAAATTACAAAGCAGGAGAGAAGCAGCAGAGAGGCCGGCTGGAAGAAGGCAGTTGCCTGTTCGTTTGGCTGGAATGAGGATGAGGATTAGAATGATAAAAAATATTTTAAAGAATAAGCTGCTTGTGCAGCCGATAGGAGGAGATACAATGCTGACAATTACAGAATTTAGGCAATATGTAAAAGGAGAGGACTGGACAGACGCTTTTAAAAAAGCAATAGAGCATCTGGATGGTCAGGGAGGAGGCACGCTTTATGTGCCGGCAGGCAGCTATTCCACTCATTCTATTCAGCTAAGAAGCGATATGACGCTTTATCTGGATTCAGGCGCTATCTTGAATTTTACGGATGATGTGGAGAATTATGAAGTTATTTCCATGGAGTTTGAAGGAATTGCAGGTAGTATGTACATGCCATTGATCTATGCGTCAGGTGAGAAAAATGTGGCTGTAATTGGACAAGGCAGGCTGAATGGAAATGGACAGCGCTGGTGGAAGGAGAGTAAGCAGCTTCCACATAAAAGACCCTATCTGGTATGCTTCGACCGTTGTCAACATGTGCGTCTGGAGGGGGTTACGCTTGAGAATTCTCCTGTGTGGACGGTTCATCCCATCTATTGTGAGGATGTGATTATTCGCGGCATAACGATCAAGAATCCGGCGGATTCTCCAAATACAGACGGAATTGATCCAGACAGCTCAAGAAATGTTCGGATCTCGGACTGTATCATTGATGTGGGCGATGATTGCATTGCCATCAAGGCAGGCACGGAGGACACGCCGAAAAAGATGCCGTGTGAGAATATAACGATAACAAATTGTAATATGCTGCATGGGCATGGCGGCGTGGTAATTGGAAGTGAGATGAGCGGAGGGATCAGGAATATTGCGATTACAAACTGTGTCTTTCAGGAAACGGACCGAGGAATTCGCCTAAAGACCAGACGGAAGCGCGGAAATGCCATGGAAAATATGGTATTTGATAATATTGTGATGGATAAGGTAATGTGTCCGTTTGTTTTTAATATGTATTATTACTGCGGCGCGGGCGGCAAGGAAAAGCACGTGTGGGATAAGGCTGCTTATCCATTAGATGAAACTACACCCGCAATACGAAATATCATGATCAGCAATAGTATGGTGACGTCAGCAACGGCTGCTGCAGGCTTTTTCTATGGGCTTGCAGAACAGCCGATCGAGAATGTGATGCTGTCCAATGTAAGTGTTTGTATGGTGCAGGACGGCGCGCCAGATATGCCGGCTATGATGTCACAGCTTGAGCCAATGCAGGGAGAAGGCTTTTTCTTGAGAAATGCGAAGAATATCTGTTTTTCAAATGTACGCATTTCAGGGCAGAAGGGTGAGAGAATAGACACCGATCAAACGGTAGATCTAACAATTCGATAGAGGCAGAAAGGGAAGGATTATGGCAAAGAGGGCAGAGGGGTGCAGCATAACGGCTAAAGCACTGGAGAAAGAACGCATGGCGGATATTCGGCAGTATGGTGCCGCGCCGGATAAAAAGCCAACGGAGAATACACAGGCAATTAATCGGGCAATCGAAGAATTATTTCAGATGGGCGGAGGAACGGTGGAGATCCCAGAAGGGGATTATCTAGTATACACACTGCGATTGAAAAGCAATGTAAATCTGCATTTAAAAAAGGGAGCGATTCTTCATGCAGCGAGAACAGATATAAAAAATTCTTATGAAAAGCAGACGGGTGAGGGTGGAAATTACGACGAACCAGAGGTAAATCTTTATGCGGGGCTGCAAGATCATGGACATACGTATTTTGCCAACAGTCTAATTTATGGAGCAGATATAGAGAATGTTATGATCTATGGAGAGGGTTTGATAGACGGCAGTTATATGGAGGACGGCTATCGAAGATATGTCCTTCAGGGCGGCGATCCGCAGGAGCCAACCCTGAGAACAGAAAAAGGACATTTCGGAGAGTGGTTTGGAAATAAGGCGATTGCGCTGGTTCGTACAAGAAATGTGGTGTTAAAGGATTTTAGCCTGCTGATAGGAGGGCATTTTGCTATTATTGCAGAGGGAGTGACCAATATGCTGGTGGATGGGCTTTTGGTTGACACGACCAGAGATGCTCTGGATATCGACTGCTGTCAGGATGTGACGGTAAGAAATTCCACCTTTAATTCCCTGACGGACGACGCGCTTGTAATGAAAGCTTCCTATGGTGCAGGCATGTATATGCCTATAAAAAATATATTAATTGAGGATTGTAAAGTGAGCGGCTACGATGCAGGTTCTGTATATGCCGGCAAATTTACAACAGATAAACTGATTGCCACAGATCGCTGTGGTCCGACCGCCCGCGTAAAGCTGGGCACAGAATCCACCTGTGGTTACGAGCTTGTGACAGTGAGGCGTGTGTCGTTTGACCGTTCCCGCGGGTTTGCGTTGGAGGCGGTAGATGGCTCTGACCTGAAGGATATCGTGTTTACGGACTGTACGATGGATCAGGTGAGCAGCTCGCCGATTTTTATCCGCGCCGGAGATCGAGGGCGCTTTCCGGTAACAGGAAATTCCTCTGTGGAGACGATCCTAGCAGAAAAAGGAAATGTGCGGCTTGACAATGTAGGCTGGGTGCTGCCGGAGAAAGAGGGGTATCAAAAATATCCTGCAAAGCGGTATCTTCCTTCCTATGTGAAAGACAAAACGGTGACAGTGGATGGACACTCCACATTTCAGATCGTAAATCAGGAGGAGCCATGTCGGAAAAACCCTGCCAATTACACATATAAGAACGGCAAATATTATAAACAAGTTTATAAAGAAGAAAATGGCTATCAATGGGATGAAAATAATGAGATACCAGAAGCAGAGCTTGAAAAATATGCCAATGCCTGTGGAGCAGAGCATATGGCGAGAGTATCTGACATTGAGATCCGGAATGTAAAAATCACCAATGCAGATCCCCGCTATCCCATTATTTTAATGGGCTTGATGGACAGTAAACTAAAAAATATCGTTCTTGAACATATCGAGGTGGAATATCGAGGCGGACTTACTATGGAACATGCCGTGGAGCAGAGGCAGCTTAATACAAATTGGAGCTATACACAATTTGAAACAAAAAGTTCTGTTCAGACATTACCGTGGCTGGTCAATACATTCTTTTTAAAGGAGGAGGGCCTGCTTCCGCGCGTGGACTGGAATGAGGGGAAAAAGGACTGGATTGCCGATCCCTATAATGTGCCAGAGCTTCCAGCGGTCTATCCAGAACCCAGCAACTGGGGAATACTTCCGGCATATGGATTGTATGCACGCCATGTGGAGAATATAATACTTCAAGATATTACATTTACCTATAAAGTAGAAGACCAGCGTCATCCAATGGTATTTGACGATGTGGAAGGAGCAAGCCTATCTGAGATACAGGCAGATGTGAGCGAGGGAGTCAGCACACTTGCGATGGTGACAAATTCATGGAAACGGCCGACACACCTTGAATACAGAAAAGAAGAGCCATACCTGACTACAACTGTAAAAGCCGTTAATATACCGAAAAATATCAGAACCGAACAGGTACAAGTAGATGCTCCCGCACCCGGCACACCGGCGGACAGCCTCTATCCCTATCCCACGGCGGCCTGTCAGGAAACAGGGTACACCTATCGGATCAAGACAGAACAATATCCTCTTCCACTTACTGTGCATCGTCCATTTTTTGTGCCAATACAGAAAAAGGAAGGCTACTGCGGAGCAGAAGTGTCCTTTACGGTAAAGGTTAGAAATCCAGCGTTAGAGGCAGCAGAGGAGGAAAGCGAAGCCTTTATATACAATGAGGCAGTCAAGAAAAAGGACTATACCGTCGGAGCGGCAAAGCTGTCACCCAAGCTATCCGCAGAGGGACTGCCAGATGGGGCATCCTTCCATGCAGGCAGCGGGAGATTTCGCTGGATTCCCAAAAAAGGGCAAGAAGGAAACTACGAGATTCTCTTTACCTACGACGATGGAGTGATACCAGAACAACAGAAGGTCGAGATTACGATCTATGGATCTTTTTAGATAAAACAAAGAATAGAAATAATAGGAGGGAAGCCTTATACCATAAAAAGAAAGGCTTCCCCTTTTTTATCCAAACAAAAATCATCCTTCATACAGGGAAAAGCTCCTTTATCCAGTATGGAAGATGATTTCAGCGATCTCTTATGTAAATTCCGACAATTATTCTTCTCCAGTTTCAGCGGCATAGGGCTCTGAAGAGGAAATCGTGACACCAGCTTCAGGAATGGAAATATCACCACCATCTGCAGCAGCAAAATAGATGGTGAGGGATTCATTGTAAGCGGCGTTCATATTAGCAACAATGCTATCCAAAATGGTTGTCACCAGCTCCTTGCGATCCGTAATGGCAAAGTCTGTCTTGGCAGAATCTACAGCCCCCGTAAAGATACTGGAATCCTCAGCAAAATAGATGTTAAAGCTGCCCGGTGTGACAGATACAGGCTCAGCCAGATGAAGATTCCAACCTGTCACTTCCGCTAATATGGCAATCAATGTATCTGCATCTGGATTATTAGCATCCCATGTTAAGCCTACGGAATCTGGGGTTGCCGTCTCATAAGTGAAGTTATAGCTTTTAAAATTATCTTTTGTTCCGATGGAAAGCACCATCGTTGGAGTTGCCGTAGTGACCTCGCCGCCGGGATTCTCGGAAGGAGAGCCGCAGCCTGTCAGACTAAAAACAGACATAGCGAAAGCCGTGTATATGACAAAATGTTTCCAGTTTCTCCTCATATGTATTCTCCTCTCTTTTCATACAATTGAATAGTATAACATAAAACCACTAGTTTGTACAGAACGAAACCGAATAAAATTCTTTACAAAATTCTTTCAAAAACCACGGGTTTATAACTTTCTCCCTTTTCGGAAATACAGAACTCCTCCAGCTCGTCCGCCTCCAGCGGCAGCAGCTGCGGTCCTCTGGACAGTCCGCACAGGTATGAGTACCGCATCTTCGCATCCCTTCGCTTCTGTACGATAGAATCCAAAAGAACAAAGCCCATAGCCCGGTCCTGCGCCTCCGTCGCCAACCTCTGTGATAAATTGGACATAGTCCTCTGGAAACTGGAAGTGATATCTTTTCTCCTTTCGATAAACGCAACCTTTATTGCGTATGACAATCGGAACGGATGAAATGCTTTTCTGCGTGTAAGTATATCATAACTCCGATTGTTCTACTATATCAGCAGGAATATTCAGAAAGATTATGGAGGTGCAAGGTAATTACGACGGTTTTGCCCAAATATCCAAATGTGTATTTCGAAAATAAAAAATTGATTATTTATAAGAATAATGGTATTATACAAAAGAGATTTCAGAGAGAAAGGGGATTTGTATATGAGACGATATGTTATGTCTGCATAGCACTGGCTAT
>CAMWWW010000110.1 GCA_947178015.1 uncultured Clostridia bacterium | reverse complement strand
ATTGAAAGTATATTAAATCAGTTTTTTCAATCTGTAGCGGCTAGTATCGGAAATCTAAGGGCAGATACCGATAAAAGAAAGCAGAAGGAAATTTTTTATATTATTTTTTTTATTAATTATTGGTTGTATTCTTTTTGTGCCATTGCGCTTGGAATCTTGCTTCAATCAACAATGCAAATCTGGCTGGGCAGGGAATATATTATGACAAATTTTTGTGTTATTTTTCTTGTCATTAATTTTTTATTAAAGGGGATGCGTCAGACAGTAATGACGTTTGATACAGCGTATGGCTTGATGCAATATTATAAATTTATGCCTGTTCCAGAATGTATCATTAATTTGTCGGCGTCTATTTTAATGGCATATATATTTGGTCCGGCAGGAGTATTTATTGGAACAACAGCCAGTACATTGCTTACATGCTTTTGGATAGAACCCAGAGTATTATTTAAGTATGGGCTGGATGCGGATTTACAGGAGTATTTTATTCGGTATAGCAGATATATTATGGTTACGTTGGGAATTTATATAATGCTTTATTCTGTAACTACTTGGTTTGTGACTTGTAATGGAATTTGGGGATTTTTAATAAAATTGCTTTTAGTGATAGTTGTTCCTAATTTGTCTATTATCGTTATTTTTAGAAAAACAAAGGAATTTCAGTATATAGTAAATATGGGAAAACGGTTTTTTTAAGGGATATTTAGCAAGGCAGAATCGTTAATTCTTTTAAGCTTAGAAATTATTGGTTTATATTTATCAAAGATTTATTTAGAAACAAAGAAGAGACAAATATATAATGATTCATGAAGAAGCATAAAATGACGAAATAAATAGGGAGAAGAGAAATGAAATTGAGAAAACTGGAAGAAAAAGATGCTTGTTTTATGTTAGAATGGATGCATGATAGTTCTATTGTCGAAATGTTTTGTACAAATTTTTTAGATAATACAATTGAGGACTGTATGGAATTTATTGAAGAAAGCTCCAGCAATAGAAATTGTCTTCATATGGCGGTTGTGGATGAAGAGGATACCTATATGGGTACGGTAAGCTTAAAAAATAAAATAGAAGGTACAGCAGAATTTGCAATCGTTGTTCGCAAAGCTGCCATGGGGAAGGGGTATGCGGCATATGCAATGAATGAAATATTAAAGATTGGATTTGAGCAAATAAAACTGAAGAAAATATATTGGTATGTGGCAAAAGAAAATAGAAGAGCGATTAGATTTTATGAAAAAAATAATTATAAAAGAGTGAAATTTCCACCAGTGAAAATTGAAAATATAGGAATAAAAAAATATCATGAATTTTATTTATGGTATGCAGTAGAGAAAAATTCATTTTTCGATCATAAATGAAAATACTAATAAACTGCTTCGAAAAGATATAGATTTTTGTAAGAGTTATTTGTATAGTCATTTCCAAGAATGGTCCATGCTATAAGGTGCCTATAGTCCTTCATCATCTCGCTTAGTGAATAACACAGACAGAAAGAGATAATACGCTGCGGTCAAATTATAATGTGGTTTATTTTGACCGCAGCGTATAGATATTAGAGTGTGTTTGATAAATTTGATAAAGAAGCGGAGTACTGTTGCATTTTTTGATAGAAAGCATCTTCTGGTAGTTTAGCTTGAGAAGCAGCATCATGAATGGATAGCAGATTATTAAGAACAAGCTCAAAAAGCATTTCAAGTCTGCCTTCTTTTTTGCCTTCTTTTCTGCCTTCTTTTCTGCCCTCCTGTATGCCTTCAAGCAATCCTTCATTTCTTATAGATTTAGCTTCATATTCCAGAACTTTTCCTCCCATAACAGCTTTCACCTCTTCTCTGATATTGGCATATTTTTTTGCAATATGTTCTAAAACTTTGTTTGACATATCAATAATCGTGCATTTGGTATATTCTGTGATACATCCTTGATTTAGCAAGTCTTCCAATTGATTTTTTATCGTTTCATATTCGGTTTGAAGGGTAGTTCGTTTCTGTGGGCTATGTTCATATTCTTTAAACCTATGTTCATGGGAAAATATATGGAATGGTATGAGGAACAATAGGTTCTTGTCAAAGATTTCATCAATCGTATATTGTTGAGATTTCATCACAGGAATTTCGTATTCGGCGTTGGTTCCCGGTGTTTTTATTATCATTTTTAGTTTATCTGGTGTATCTTTATCACTTCGCAGATAAAGGACAGCAGAATGAGGCAAAGTGACAATCAAGGTATTTCCTTTTATTTCGCCCTCATCTAAAGCGATCTGTGTGTCATATTCAAAAAATCTGACCAGCATACTAGTATCGGTGCTGCTTTGACATTCCCAGTGATATTTCTTGGTTTCTACGCCAATAATTTTAAAGTTTGTGTCTGTGATTCGTTCTTGTTCTTCCCCATTTTGCCTGTTTAGAAAATGCTCGTTGGGCGAAAAGACAATTTCTTCTTTACCAGTGTAGCTCTCTCCAAAAATTTCATTGATGACTGGTATAATTAAGGAAGAGCAGTCATTGAGTAATGTGCGAAATACATCATCGTATGGGGTGCTGCTTTTGCTCATAGTTTCTGGTTCTCTTTTCTAAAATGAAGTGTTGGTTTTTATTGATGGTATTTGTTTTTATTTCTTATATTTTAGCATTATATTTGATAAAAAGCAACACACTCTAAGGTTGTATTTGCCGGAATTTTATGCTAAAATGGGAAAAATAACAAGGAAGGGAGAGCAGTGTGGGAAAAATATTTCTCACTGCAAGTTAGGATTGTTATGGATATAGTAATAAAAGGCGGCAGGATTCTGGACCCCTCTCAGCAGCTTGACAGGGTGATGGATATTCTTCTTGTGGACGGAAAGGTATCGCAGATAGCAGAGTCCATAGATGGGGATGCTGACCGTGTGGTGGATGCCTCCGGTTTGTACGTGATGCCGGGGTTAATTGACATGCATGTACATCTGCGGGAGCCGGGGTTTGAGCATAAGGAAACGATCCGCACAGGCAGCATGGCAGCAGCGCAGGGCGGTTTTACTACAATCTGCCCTATGCCAAATACAAAGCCAGCCACGGATAATCCAGAGAGGGTGAGCTTTGTCGTTCAGAAAGCGGCGGCAGAGGCACCGGTGCATGTGCTTCCTGTAGGAGCGGTTACGGTAGGGCAGCAGGGAGAGGAGCTTACCGATGTTGCTGGTATGGCGGCGGCGGGCGCAATCGCCATCAGCGAGGATGGAAAATCGGTGATGAACGCGGCGCTGTACCGAGAAGCCATGAAACAGGCGGCAGAGAAGGATGTGCTTGTGATGGCGCATTGTGAGGACAAGAATCTGGTGGGAAAGGGAGCGCTCAATGCTGGAAAAATAGCTGAGAAAAATGGTGTGGAGGGTATCTCTAATGCTGTGGAGGATGTGATAACGGCTAGGGATATCCTTCTTGCAAAGGAGACGGGTGCGAGGCTCCATCTATGCCATTGTTCCACAAAGGACAGTGCGCGCATGGTGAAGGAGGCGAAGGAGGATGGACTGGCGGTGACAGGTGAGGTCTGCCCGCATCATTTTGCCTTGACGGAGGAGGATATTGTGCCGGGAGATACAAATTATAAGATGAATCCGCCGCTTCGCAGACAGGAGGACAGACAGGCGTTGAAGGAGGGGCTGCGGGACGGTATTTTTGATGTAATCTCAACCGATCATGCGCCGCATCATGTGGATGAAAAGAAGAAATCTATGGCGGAAGCCCCCTTTGGTATTGTCGGATCGGAGACGGCGGTAGCCCTTACGATCACCTGTCTTGTGGAGGAGGGGTATCTGACGCCTTATCAGATGGCAGAGAAGATGAGTACAAATCCTGCGCGGATCTTAAAGATTGACAGGGGAAGCTTAAAAGTTGGAAAGGCGGCGGATGTCACCATTATCGATCCTGAGGCAGAGTATATAATAGATGCCGGTACATTTGTATCAAAGGGGAAAAATACCCCCTTTCATGGCAGAAAAGTGAAGGGAAAAGTAAAAATGACGATTGTGGACGGAACGATTGTCTACGAGGAAAAATAAGAAAGGGACGAGGGAAAAGCGATGATTCATCAATTAATTGAAAATATTAAAAGGACAAATGCTCCGATTGTGGTTGGGCTTGATCCCATGTTAAGTTATCTTCCCAAGCATTTGCTGGATAAGGCAGAGAAGGAATATGGAGAAACACTGAAGGCTGCCGCGGAGGCAGTGTGGGAGTACAATAAGGGGATCTTGGATGCGACAGCCGATCTGATTCCCGCTGTTAAGCCGCAGATTGCTATGTATGAGCAATTTGGCGTGGATGGGCTTATCGCGTTTAGAAAGACGGTGGATTATGCAAAGGAAAAGGGATTGGTAGTCATTGGAGATATTAAGAGGGGCGACATTGGTTCTACTTCCGAGGCGTATGCGGTGGCGCATCTTGGCACTATGACGATAGGCTCTAAGAGTTATCAGCCGTTTGGGGAGGATTTTGTCACGGTAAATCCTTATCTGGGATCGGATGGGGTAAAGCCTTTTATAAAAGTTTGCGAGCAGGAGAAGAAAGGAATCTTTGTTCTTGTTAAGACCTCGAATCCTTCCAGCGGAGAGTTTCAGGACAGATTGATTGACGGCAGACCACTCTACGAGATAGTGGGAGAGCAGGTGGCAGAGTGGGGAGCGCAACATATGGGCGATTCCTACAGCTATATCGGAGCAGTGGTGGGGGCGACTTATCCAGAGCAGGGAAAGGTGCTTCGAAAACTGATGCCTAAGAGCTATTTTCTGGTGCCGGGATATGGTGCACAGGGCGGAAAGGCAGAGGATCTGGTGCACTGCTTTAATGAGGACGGGCTTGGCGCGATCGTCAATTCTTCCCGCGGTATCATTGCGGCATATAAAAAAGAAGAATATGCTTCTTTTGGGGAGGAGCATTATGCGGAGGCTTCCAGACAGGCTGTGATGGATATGGCAGCGGATATTAATGGGGCACTCAGCCGTGTAAAATAAAGGAAAGGGGGAGACAGCGATGGCAGAGAAATGGAAGGAAAGGGCGGTTATTGTTCGGCAGGATGAGATAGCTACAAATGTGTACAGTATTTGGTTTCAGACAGAGAAGATCGCGGGCGCGGCTAAGCCGGGACAGTTTATCTCCGTATTTGGCGAAGAGGGGTCAAGATTGCTTCCCCGCCCTATCAGTATCTGTGAGATGAACAAGGAAAAGGGAATGTTGCGCATTGTGTACCGGATTGCCGGAAAGGGAACGGAGGAATTTTCACGTTACCGTGCGGGCGCTGCGCTCTCTATTATGGGTCCTTTGGGGAATGGTTATACTTTAAAAAAGAAAAGGGCGCTTTTAATTGGCGGCGGAATTGGAATTCCGCCCCTTGTGGAGCTCGCAAAGCAGTTAAAGTGCGAGAAGCAGATTGTGGCGGGGTACCGAGATGAGATTTTTCTTGCGGAGACGTTGTCAAAATATGGCACACTTACAATCGCGACAGAGAATGGAAGCATAGGCGTTAAGGGGACGGTGCTTGATGCGATTGAGGAAAAGGGAATTGAGGCAGATATAATTTATGCCTGTGGTCCGACGCCGATGCTGCGCGCAGTTAAAGAATATGCGGCGAGGAAAGGAATGGAGGCGCAGATCTCTCTGGAGGAGCGCATGGCTTGTGGGATTGGGGCATGTCTTGCCTGCGTCTGTCAGTCAAAGGAGACGGATTCCCACACCAATGTCAAGAATAAGAGGGTTTGCAAGGATGGTCCTGTATTTCAGGCAGAGGAGGTGGAGCTGTAATGAATACAAAAGTGACAATAGCGGGCGTGGAACTTCAAAATCCAGTTATGACAGCATCAGGAACCTTCGGCTCCGGGCAGGAGTACAGTGAGCTTGTCGATCTGAATCGCCTTGGCGCGGTGGTGACAAAGGGGGTATCCAAGGAGCCTTGGCAGGGAAATCCTACCCCTCGTATAGCGGAGACCTATGGCGGGATGCTCAATGCGATTGGGCTGCAGAATCCGGGAGTGGATCTGTTTGTAAAAAGGGATATTCCCTTTTTAAAGAAGTATCACACAAAAATAATTGTAAATGTCTGCGGAAAGTCAGAGAGCGATTATTGCGAGGTGGTGGAACGTCTTTCCGGGGAGCCGGTGGATATGCTTGAGATCAATATCTCTTGTCCCAATGTGAAGGAGGGAGGCATCGCCTTTGGGCAGGATGCAAAAGCAGTGGAATCCATCACAAGGGAGATAAAGAGGTATGCAAAGCAGCCTGTTATTATGAAGCTCAGCCCAAATGTGACAAGCATTGCCGATATGGCAAAGGCTGCGGAGGCAGGAGGAGCGGATGCTATATCGCTTATCAATACACTAACTGGAATGAAAATTGATATTCACAGGAAAAATTTTGCACTAGCGAACAGAACGGGCGGCCTGTCTGGTCCTGCGATTAAGCCTGTGGCGGTGAATATGGTGTATCAGGCGTCCCACGCTGTTAAACTGCCCGTGATAGGCATGGGAGGGATTGCATCTTGGGAGGATGCAGTGGAATTTATGCTTGCCGGGGCGACGGCGGTATCCATTGGAACAGCAAACTTCTATCAGCCGGACACGACCATTCAGGTGGTGGAAGGGATAGAGCACTATCTGGAACAATATGGATATCAGGATGTCAATGAGATCATTGGAATGGTATAACATAGTGATTTAGTTTACATAAAATTTGTGCTTGAAAGCAGGGATCTGGCAGGAGGGGTATGAAAACAGAGAGACAAAGGCATCTATTACAAAGGATTGGTGAGAATCCCTATGTATTTTGCATGGTTCTGGGAATTTTGCTAAATACCGGCGTGGAGCTTTTAAGCAGGAAATCGTTTTGGAGTGTGCTGGATTATTTTGTGGACAGGCCACTTATCTATTTATACAATAGTCTTGTGATAGGGTTTACGGTTTCCTTCGCTCTGCTGACCAGACGCAGGGTGTTTGCCTTTTCCCTGTTGTCCGTTGTATGGCTGGTTTTGGGAGTGATAAACAGCGTGATACTGGTGTTCCGCACGACACCATTCACAGCGTCAGATTTGCTGCTTTTAAAATCAGCCTACGCTGTGATGGACAGTTATCTGGACAGAACGCAGATAGTGCTGTTGGCAGCGGGGACGGTGGGACTATTTGTGTTGATTGGGATCGTTTTTTGGAAGGCGCCAAAAAGGGTGGAGCGAATCTCCTACCGAAATGTGGTGTTTTATATTGGGGGCTTGTTTCTTATGGCAGATTTCG
>CAMWWW010000109.1 GCA_947178015.1 uncultured Clostridia bacterium | reverse complement strand
TACAATAACTTTATAACTTATATAGGATAGGCATAAAATTATGCAATGAATTAAGAAAGTGTTAATCTTATGTATAAAAAAGTTAAATAAAAAATCAATCATCCTAATAAACCTCGTTGAATCGTTCCACATAATTTGTATATTCATTATGCACCGATGTTTACATGTCTAAAATATCAATAAAAGAAACATAGACAGCGCTGATATTTTCCTCAAGGAATCTATTGAAAAACGTAGCAAGGTAGATCACGAAATTACCATCTGCTACGTTTTTCACTAAGCAAGATCAGGACGATGGAGAAAATATAAGTTCTGACTATGTGGACCTCTCTCAATCTTCTGCTCATTACTCCCGTAGACCCGCATTAATCGCATCCAGAGATATTTTCATATACTCTCGTATCTCCTCCTCCGGCATACCCAGATATTCCATCAGTTCCTCGATTGCCGGTGCCTGTCCATTTCTTTCGGAGAGAACCTTGGACGCCTCATCCAAACGGTTTATCTCCTCTGCCACATGTTCGCTGATAGCTCCTTCTCTGCCTTCTGCATCGATTGCCTCATAGACCGCCTGCCTAATACGCTCCTTAATCGTTTTATCTTCCGTCTCGCCGTCCTCAAGTGCCAGAAGCAGCCCCATATTTGCCTCTTGAATTAAATCAGAAAATGCAATCCCCTGCTCCTTATATTCTGCTGCAATCTGCAAGGTATCCATCAGATACAGCTGGATCAAACGCTCTTTTGCAGCGGTACCGCCTGACCCATATTCTAAGAGAAGCCTCTCACGCTCTCCCGCTTCCTCCTGAGGGACAGCCTTCACCTCCTCCAGATACATCTTAAGAACTTCAAGCTCTCTGTTCTTGTTCATGCCCTGCCCTCTTCCATTTTTACTCTATTGTCCCAAGTCTTTTCTTTAGATAATCCTTTATCAATCCAACACAATTTTCCCTGCCAATTACACTTGTATTTAGACACAGATCATAGTTTAGCGCATCGTTCCACAATCTTCCTGTATAATGCTGATAATACTCCGCCCTGCGCTTATCAACGGCTCTTATGTATTTCTTTATTTCCTCCAGTGTAAGAGAGGAGTGTTTCGCCTCGGCTTCCACACAATCCTCAAACGGCGCATGGATAAATACCCGAACCAAATTCGGATAATCCCTCAGCACATAATCCGCACAGCGCCCCAGCACAACAAAAGAACCCTTATCCGCCAGTCCTTTTAAAACTTTCTCTTGATGTGCAAATAGCTTATCATTCGAGATCACACTCTCGCTGTTGTCCGCCGAAAAAGAATCCGGCGGCAGTACTTCCTCTGTATATACTGCCTTTGCTATTTGAAACAAAAGTGAATTCTTAAGCTTTTCATCTGCTTTGGCAAACAGCAGCTCATTAATTCCGCTCTGGCTGGAAGCAAGCTTAAGCAGCTCCTTATCATAACAAGGCACCCCTAGTTCCTGCGCAAGCTTCGTCGCTATTGTCCTGCCTCCGCTCCCATAGCCTCTGGCAATTGTGACGATAAACCTCCCCATACTGGCCTCCTTTTGTGCACGCACTTTTCTACAGTGCGCGGATTCGCTCCATCGCTCTCACCGTATTTTCATAGCTTCCAAAGGCTGTCAGTCTAAAATACCCTTCTCCGCTTGGTCCAAAGCCAGAACCCGGTGTTCCGACCACATTCGCCTTATCAAGCAGATAGTCAAAAAACTCCCATGAGTTCATCTTATTCGGTGTTTTAAGCCAGATATATGGTGCATTTACGCCACCTGAAACCGTGTAGCCTGCCTCCTTTAGCCCATTGTAGATCACCTTTGCATTTTTCATATAATAGGCAACCTGTTCCTTGGTCTGTCTCTGTCCTTCCTCTGTGTAGACCGCCTCTCCTGCCCGCTGTATAATATAAGGCACGCCGTTAAACTTCGTTCCATGCCTTCTAGCCCACAAAGAATTTAAGGAAACCCCATTGCACTTTAATTCCATCGGCA
Organism: uncultured Clostridia bacterium; assembly: GCA_947178015.1. GTDB lineage: Bacteria > Bacillota > Clostridia > Lachnospirales > Lachnospiraceae > RGIG8607. The sequence continues at coordinate 5,370 of CAMWWW010000109.1, read as the reverse complement.
CTACCGCAAAACCAAGTCTTGTACCGGTAAAACCTGCATTTTTCGAAAAACTGCGAAGCTCAATCGCACAACCCTTGGCACCTTTGCACTCATAGATGGTATGTGGTACATTTTCCTCGGAAATATATGCCTCATACGCCGCATCATAGATAATCACTGCACCCACCTTAAGTGCATAATCCACCCATCCCTGAAGCTCCTCTTTTGTGATGGTGGAGCCTGTCGGATTATTTGGATAACACAGATAGATCATATCTGGCGCCTCCTTCGGAAACTCAGGTGCAAAATTTGTTTCCGCCGTACATGGCATATAGATCACATTGTTCCATCTTCCCAGACTCTCCACATACTCTCCCGTTCTGCCCGACATAGCATTGCTGTCAATATAAACCGGATATACCGGATCGCACACGGCCACCCGATTATCAAGCCCAAATATATCCCCGATATTTCCCGAATCGCTCTTCGCCCCATCACTGATAAATATCTCATCTATTTTGATATCTACACCGCGCTTCTGATAATCATGTTCCACAATCGCCCGACGCAAAAACTCATACCCAAGCTCCGGCGCATAGCCTCGGAAAGTCTCCGCCCTTCCCATCTCATCTACCGCCTTGTGCATCGCCTCTATCACCGCAGGGGCAAGCGGAAGGGTCACGTCACCAATTCCAAGACGTATCAAATCCTTATCAGGATGTGCTTCCGAGTACTCCTTCACCTTTTTTCCAATTGTTGAGAATAAATAGCTTCCCGGCAGTTTTAGATAATTCTCGTTAATTTGAAACATAGTATCCCTCATTTCTGCGCCGCTTCTGCGCGCTTTTCTCTATCTACGACATAATATCAATCACCATCTGCGCCGTCTCCGGCATACTTATGCCACTGTCCATGCTGCATTTTTGTATATAACGATGTGCTTCCTCCTCCGTCATATGATTGTGCTCCATCAAAAGCTTCTTGGCATCCTCTATTACTTTTCTCTCTTCGGGATCACGCTTTTTTTGCTGTAGCTTCCACTTTTTTCTTTTTCTAAGCAAAGCCTCCGACATCAGTTCAAGCGTCCTCAGCAAATCATAAGTCTTAAGAGGCATTGGCAGGCTCATCACCCCAGCCTCAATCCCTTCGCTAAAATAATTTTTAGATACAATGAGAAGCATATCAAAATGATTGGGCAGACAGTGATACAATTCATAGTACAGCATGTCCGGCAGCCGATATCCGCACACCACAATTCCGTCGTCTAAACCATTCGCCTGACCCAGCACCTGCGCGCCCGTCACACAGACTGCCGCCACAGGAAACCCATACTTAACCAAAAGATTTCTGATGCCCTTTGCATCTTCTATTTTAGGAAATGCAACAATATACTGAACCATACCCAGCCCTCCGATATTGTATTTCCTAATATTTCATCAGATACTGCGTAACCTCCCAGTCTGTCACATGTGCCTGATAAGCCGCCCACTCTTTCTTCTTCTGCGCCAGATACTTCTCTGTAATATGGCTGCCAAGCACCTTTTTCACAAATTCATCTTTTTCAAATTCCTCAATCGCCTCGCCGAGCGTTGCCGGCAGCCTTTCAATTCCAAGCTCCACGCGCTGCTTGTTTGTCATCTCAAAGATATTCTGATCCACGCTCTTTGGCGGCTCAAGAACGTTCCTCACTCCATCTGCCCCCGCTGCCAGACACAGGGCAAGTGTTAAATATGGATTGCAGCATGGATCGGGGCTTCGAAGCTCTATCCTTGTATTCTCCTTTGCGGAGTCTGGTATCCGAATCAGCGGACTTCTGTTGACAGCAGACCACGCAATATAGACAGGAGCCTCAAATCCCGGCACCAGACGCTTATAGGAATTCACGAGAGGATTCGTGATTAGCGCCATCCCCTTTATATGCCTTAACAGACCTGCAATAAAATGATATGCGGTACTGCTAAGCCCATGTGGATCGGTATCATCACCGAAAACATTCCTGCCATTTCTGGAGAGTGACATATTGATATGCATGCCCGAACCGTGCACACCATAGATTGGCTTTGGCATAAACGTGGCATGAAGCCCATGTCTTTTGGCAATGGATTTCACCGCCAGCTTAAAGGTCATGATATTGTCCGCCGTGGCAAGCGCCTCCGCATAGCTGACATCAATCTCATGCTGCCCCTGCGCCATCTCATGATGGGACGCCTCTATTGTAAATCCCATATCCTCCAGATTGAGCACCATATCTCGTCTGGCATTTTCACCCAGATCAAGCGGACCTAGATCAAAATATCCGGCATTATCGTGCGTCTGTGTCGTCGGCAAGCCATTGTCATCGCAATTAAACAGGAAAAATTCACATTCTGGCCCTACGTCAAAGCGAACTCCAATCTCCTCAAGCTCCTTTAGCGTGCGCTGCAAGATATATCTGGAATCTCCTTCAAACGCCGATCCATCTCGCCGGCACACATTGCAGATAAGCCTTGCTACCTTGCCCTGCTGCGGTCTCCACGGAAATATCTCCAATGTGTCCAAATCTGGGTGAAGATACATATCCGATTCCTCTATCCTTGCAAATCCCTCTATCGCGGAACCATCAAACATGCATCTGTTGTCCAGTGCCCTTTCTAGCTGACTGGAGGTGATCGCCACATTTTTCAGGCTGCCAAAAATATCTGTAAACTGAAGGCGGATAAACTCCACATCCTCTTCCTCCACCAGCCTAAGCACATCCTCCTTTGTATATCTGCCCATATGGCACTCTCCTTCCCTGCTTCCGCTTATTTTACCACAATATTATATATTCTTCCCTTAACATAAATCTCTTTTACGATATTTTTTCCTTCTGCCGCCTTCTTGACCGCTTCCAGTTCCATCACCTTTTCCCTGACAGAATCCTGTTCTTCCTTGATGCCGACCTTGATCGTCGCCCGCACCTTGCCATTAAGCTGCACCGCGATTTCAGTCTCCTCCTCTATTGTCTTAGCCTCCTCATAGACAGGCCATTCCTGCATATAAGCTCTACCCTCATAGCCGGCGAGCTCCCAAAGCTCCTCCGTAATATGCGGGGCAACCGGATTCAGCAAAAGCAGCAGCGTGCGGAATTCTCCTCTGGCAACACTGCCAACGCGGTAAAACTCATTGACCAATCCCATCATGGCAGCGATCGCTGTATTAAACTTTAATCCTTCAAAATCCAGACTCACTTTTTTGATCACCTGATGAACCTTTGTCTCCAGCGCAGCAGAATAGCCCTCTTCCTCGGTCAGCATATCCCTAAGCTTCCACACGCGCTCAAGGAAACGCCGGCAGCCTCTCACGCCCTCGTTGGACCATGCAGCACTTAATTCAAATGCCCCGATAAACATCTCATATGTGCGCAGAGAATCCGCGCCAAATTCATTCACAATATCATCAGGATTTACCACATTGCCGCGAGACTTTGACATCTTCTCGTTATTTTCTCCCATAATCATACCGTGGGAGGTTCTCTTCTGATAAGGTTCTGGTGTGCTGACCAGTCCCAGATCATACAAAAACTTATGCCAGAATCTGGAATACAGAAGATGCAGTGTAGTATGCTCCATACCTCCATTATACCAATCTACTGGCATCCAATAATCCAATGCCTCTTTGCTGGCAAATGCCTCCTTATTGTTCGGATCGGTATACCGCAGGAAATACCACGAAGAGCCTGCCCATTGCGGCATGGTATCCGTCTCCCGCTTCGCCGGACCTCCACAGCAGGGACAAGTCGTATTCACCCAGTCTGTCATAGCCGCTAACGGTGACTCCCCGTTATCCGTCGGCATATAGCTCTCCACCTCCGGGAGCATCAACGGCAGCTCACTCTCAGGGATTGGCACAAATCCACACTTCTCACACTGAACAAGCGGAATGGGTTCTCCCCAGTACCTCTGCCGTGAGAACACCCAATCTCTCAATTTATAATTTACTTTCTGCTTGCCAATGCCCTGTTCTGCAAGCCACTCAGTAATCTTCTTCTTTGCCTCCGCAACCTCCAGCCCATCGAGGAACCCAGAATTCACCAGCTTCCCGCTCGCCACATCCGTAAAGGCAGCCTGCTCCACATCGCCGCCTGCCACAACCTCGATAATGGGCAGATGGAATTTCTTTGCAAAGTCCCAGTCTCTCTCATCATGTGCCGGAACCGCCATAATTGCACCTGTTCCGTAGCTCATAAGCACATAGTCAGAGATCCAGATAGGAATCTCCTTGCCATTTACTGGATTGACCGCCGTCAGCCCTTCCAACACAACTCCTGTCTTTTCTTTTACAAGCTCCGTCCTCTCAAAATCAGACTTTCTTGCAGCCATCTCGCGATACGCAACAATCTCATCCCAATTCTTCAGATCGGATCGATATTTATCAATTAACGGATGCTCTGGGGAGATAACCATATAAGTCGCGCCAAAGAGCGTATCTGGCCTTGTCGTAAAGATGCGGAGCTTGTCCTCCTTGCCAGAAATAACAAAATCCACCTCCGCGCCCACAGAACGCCCGATCCAATTCTTCTGGGAGACCTTTACCTTCTCGACATAGTCCACATCGTCAAGTCCTTCGATCAGCTTCTCCGCATATTCTGTAATCTTAAGCATCCACTGGCTTTTTACCCTGCGGACTACCTCTCCGCCGCAGCGCTCACAGACCCCGTTCACAACTTCCTCATTGGCAAGCCCAACCTTACATGAGGTACACCAGTTGATTGGCATCTCCGACTTATACGCAAGTCCTTTCTCAAATAACTTCAAAAAAATCCATTGGGTCCATTTATAGTACGCTGGGTCCGTCGTATTGATCTCCCTGTCCCAGTCAAAGGAATAACCAAGCGCCTTAAGCTGTTCCTTAAAATGTTTTACATTATTTTCTGTCACAATCTTTGGATGAATCTTATTCTGAATCGCATAATTCTCCGTAGGAAGTCCGAATGCATCCCAGCCCATAGGAAATAGAACATTATACCCCTGCATACGTCTTTTTCTGGCGATAATATCCATCGCGGTATATGGTCTTGGATGTCCCACATGCAGTCCTTGACCAGAAGGATACGGAAATTCTAGCAGCACATAATACTTCGGTTTGCTTCTGTCTGTGCCAACGCAAAACGCTCCTTCCTTCTCCCATGTCTCCTGCCACTTTTTCTCAATGTCCTTTGGTTCATATGGCTTGCTCATTCTCTCTCCTCCTTCAATATGCAAATTTTTCAGCAAGGGAGTCTTGTTTCTCACTCATGCATATAAAGCAATAGCCCCTTCGTCTCACTCTCCAGAGACGAAAGGGCTGCCCTTTCCATGCGGGTGACAGGAATCGAACCTGCACGGTCTCCCACTAGATCCTAAGTCTAGCGCGTCTGCCAGTTCCGCCACA
>CAMWWW010000108.1 GCA_947178015.1 uncultured Clostridia bacterium | reverse complement strand
TGCCACTACCTTATCAAAAAGCTCCATCACAAGCGCATAAGTCTGCCCATACTCCTTGGCAAGTCCGGGCATACCCGCCGCCATAAACTGCTCCTCCCTCTCCGACAGCTTTTTCTGAATATTGTGACCGCGAATAAAATCATGCAGTGCCGTCAGCTTCTCCTGAACCGTCGCCTGCTTTTCCTTCCAGACAGAAAGCAACGGCTCGATATCCTCAAATACCTGAACACGCAATGTATTAATATAATCCAGCTTGTCAGGCGGAATCTCTCTGGTGCTCCTCGTCCACAGCCTCTCAAACCCGGACCGGCTGCGTATGCCAAGCGCAATGCAATAATTTTCCAGCACATCGATATCTGCCTCTTTCATCTCTGTAAGCCCTGTTCTTAGATAACGGAATACGCTCTCATAGGAATAGCTTTCCTTAATGATCATCAACGCAGCGCGGACAAATTCCACAAATGGATTTCCCATAATGGAATTTTTCCTGTCAAGAAAGCAGGGGATACCCTGTTTGTCAAATGCTTCCTTTAAAATATCCCCATATTGATCCATATCGGCGCTGATCACGGCAATATCGCGGTAGCGAAGCTCTCTTTCCTTCACCAAATGCCAGATCCTGCGCGCCACGTACTCTGCCTCTGCAGCCGGCGTCACTGCTTCCGTCAACACAATCTCTTCCTGCTTTCCGTCATACACATGATAAGGATAACGAAACAGATTTCTCTCCAGTGCAGCCAGCGCCGGCGCCTCGCGAAAGCGATACGGCTCGCCTTCCATCCTGACAGGCGGAAGCTGCACGGCGTGCACTTCGTCTGCCAGCGCTCCAAGCTTTGCGATCGTCGTTTTACTTAGATGAAACAGCTCCTGCTCCCCACTGATATGATATGGATTCTCACAGGCGGGCAGCGTCACCGTCACATAGACCATTTTTGCGCACTTTATCAAAAGCCCCAGCAGACGATATTGAACCGGAGTAAAACCTGTAAATCCGTCCAGACAGATCGCGCTGCTTTTTATTAGCTCCGATTTTTCCACCACACGGCACAACACATCCAGAAGCTCCTCCTTTGTCACATAGGTATCTGCCATATATTCCTCAAAGCCTCTGCGAATGATGGTAAGATCCAAAAGCTTTGCCTTCAGCATGGGTTTTCTGTCTGAAAGCGCCATCATCTGCTCAAGCTCCTCTGCCCCAATCCCATACTGATACAACTCTGATAACATGGATTTAATCTCTGAGATAAAACCGGGAATATTGAGCTTCGATCCATAAAGGGAAAGCTCCTTCTGATACTTTCCCATCATCTTTCTGAGCACCAGATTCTTTCCTGTATCATCCAGCACGGGGCGCTGCCTTACCGAAAGCTCCTCAAACACCCGATAGGCAAGTCTGCCAAAGCTCAGCACATCAATATTTATAATCCCGTTTCTCGGATGAAGACGCACCAGATCCTTCTGCGTCTCCATGGAAAATTGCTCTGGAACCAATATCAGATAATTATTGTGCAGCTCCTCCATGGACTCCTCTATGATTTTCTTATATAACTGATAAGATTTTCCTGAACCAGAGCTTCCCAGAATCAGTTGTAATGCCATACTCCCCTCCCTAATATCTAATTCCCTGTGGACAAGGACGCAGATGCGCGACTGGCTTCCTGTTTCTCCGCATCCTGAAGCGACAGATAACCATAGCTTTTTACCTGCTTCTCACAGATCATCTCATTTAAATTCCGTCCCTCCTTCTTAAGAGAGACAATATAGCGCCCATAGCACAGCAGCGTCTCATCTGAATAAGTGCCGAGCTCTCCCCGCAGATATGTTTCCGCAGAGGTTGTATATGGCGTGTCCTCACTTGTGCGGACAGGGCGCGCCTTAGCGATAACGGCAGGATAGTTTTCCTGACATTCCAAAAGCCACTCCACCTGAATCTTTATAATCTCCTCTGTGATCGCCTGTCTCTCTGCGCTGTACTGCACAAGATAAGGAGCAATCTCTCTAAAACGCTCTGGCGCCGTGCTCTCCATCATCCTTGCATATTTCTCCGCAATCAGATTCCTGCCCTCCTCCTTCGCCCTTTGTAGATCCCTTAGCCAACTTTGCAGCAGTTCCTTGGAAAAACAAGAAAACTGTGCCGTCCTCATAATCACGAAGGTGTCATAATCCTCCTGACAGGATGCCGTCCCTCCCTCATTTTTTGTATTCTGAAAAAACTCCCATTCCAACTCAATAATCTGGCTGATTAACTCTTCCATCAATAAACTCCTTCTATCTAACCCTGCATTGCTGGCAGACATCGTATCACGGGATCTTGAATTTTTGCCATAATACATGGCACATGATTTTCTAAAAATCCATCTGTCTCATCTGTAAACCCCTGCCTTTGCAGCTCTTTTCTTATACTGTCGCAAATTCGTTCAATGCGTTCCTCCCGATCACCCTCCACAGAAATCAAGAGATGAAACTCCTCCTTAAGCGTAGAGAGTATCGAAAGCTTTTCCATCCCTCTGTGCATCCACTTATAAAATGGCGTGTAGACACGATTTAACAGATAGACCATAGAAATACCTGCCCGCACAAATTCGTCCAGCGCAAGCGCTGCCGCCACCATCTCGCCTCTGCGCAGGCATCTTGCATAGTTATACTGTCCGCTCTGTGCCATTGCCGCTGCCCTCGCCGCTATCTTTTTGATGCGCACATCCTCCGGGTAAAAACCCAGAAGTTCTTCCCTCACCGCTGAAAATTCGCCATACGGATCGTCAAATACCTTGCCGTTCGTCGCCATGGCAAGATATGCTTCCGGCAAAAACAGCCAGTCCATCAGCGTATCGGGCGCCTTTGGTTCTCCTATCATGCCGCGGTAAAAATTCTTTGTCTCCAGCACACCCACTCTTCCATCCCCATGTGGTGAGACTCTGCGCCTTGGAACACCCCGAAACTCTCCCGGCAAAGACGCATACCCTTCTGCCATCGCCCTTCCCACCTCGCGGTAATCTTCCTCTGAAAGCCATAGGCAGAAGGATGGACCAAAATCATGATCTCTCGAATATTCATCGTCAAATCCAAAACACTCCGACCCTTGCCCCACAAGCCCTGCGCAGATTCTATCCTTATATTCTGGGAAGCATTTTTCAATCCATGGCTTCCCAACCTCTTTATAATATAACTCCGCGAGTGCAAGTCCCTTCATCTGCCCTCCTCCGCATATTTCTCTTTAATCTGTGCAGCGTGAGCAAGAAGCGGCTGCGCATCCTCCGTATAACCTGCCGTCATGCAGATATGCGCACAATTTTCCAATGCCGCCGCATAGGTCAACGACTCCCCATAACAGCGTCTCAGCTCTTCCAGCGCCTGTTTATAGATTACAATCGCATCCAGATACTCTCTCTTTACAAAATGAATCTCCGCCTTTCCCGCAAGCGCCATCCCATAATGTGCATCCCGCTCACCCGGCTGTGCCTCAAACAGTGAAAGTGCCTGTTTCATCACTTCCTCCGCCTTTTCTATCTGATTGCTCCTCAAATAGCTGACGATGAGGTTGGTAAGGCTGACTGCCCGCTCAATCTCTGTCCCATCGTTTTTCTCACGAATAGCAAGAGCAGAAAGCAGCGCCTCAATCGCCTGCGAAAACTCCTCCTTGTCTGCATACAATGAACTAAGATTATTATACAAACCGGCAAGGCGGCAATCCTCTGCGCCAAGCTCTTTTTTATAAACTTCTAATCCCTTTTTATACAAACCCTCTGCTTCCTCCAGCATACCAAACGCCCGATAAGCTGTGGCAGCATTTAACAATGTAGTGCCCTCATGCACGGTTCCGGAAAGTCCCAAGCGCTCGGCAAGAGCAAGCGCCGCCTCCGCCTCCTTCACCGCCTCACGGCTTCCAATGCTGCGGTAATAACCCATACTCTCATTTAATATGGCAAGCAGGGACGCCTCATCCCGCTCTTTCTCTGCCTGTTCCTTGCTCTCCTTTATACAATCCTCCACCCGATCGATCTGCCCTGTGGAAAACAGACGGTCCAAGCGTTCATAAAACTGGCTAATCTCCATATACCCCTCCTTTCTGCGCTACCTTTGCGCATATGATAGTCTATCTGATGTCCACCTCTCATATTCTGTAATAAAAGCAACAGGGGGACACATTTATGAGTGCAAAAACAAAAATCGTTGTATTTCAGATGAAAGAGCTGATCTATACTGCCATCTTTGTGGTACTTGGCATCCTGTTTATTCTGCTCTTTATCTTCATGTTCCTTCCAAAAGAAAAATCAGAAAATCCTTCTACAGAGACCACAAGCCCCTACGTGGCGGGCGTGTACACCTCATCGATCTGTTTTCATGATCAGGCACTTGAAGTGGAGGTAATCGTAGATAAGGATCATATCAATTCTGTCCGGCTGATAAACCTAAATGAAACCGTCACTACCATGTATCCGCTCTTTGAGCCGGTTATGGAACATATCAGCAATCAGCTTCTCGACGGACAGTCCATTGATACTGTTACATACTCTGCAGAATCCCAATACACCTCTCAGGTCCTGCTAGAATCCATACGCCTCGCCCTAAAAAAAGCAGAGGCTGGGTGATCGACAGCAATTACAAAAGCTCTTTCAGCCAAAGTCCTGCGCAGGCATCACTGGGCATGCGCAGGTCTCCCCTTGGGGATACTGCCACAGAACCCACCTTTGGTCCATCTGGAAGGCAGGAACGCTTAAACTGCTGGGAGAAAAATCTTCGATAAAAGCATTTCAGCCATTTCAAAATCTCTTCCTTCTCATAAGCGCCTGCAAACGCCTGCTGCGCCAGCCCATATATCTTTTCTGGGCGGTAGCCGAAGCGAAGTATATAATATAAAAAGAAATCATGGAGCTCATAAGGTCCCACAATATCCTCCGTTTTCTGCGCAATCTCTCCTTCCTTGGGAGGCAGAAGCTCCGGGCTGACCGGCGTATCCAAGATGTCAAGCAGCACCGAGGAAAGCTCCTTATCCACACAAGTATCCGCATAATATCTGACCAGATGACGCACCAATGTCTTTGGCACAGAGGCATTTACACCATACATCGACATATGATCCCCATTGTAGGTCGCCCATCCAAGCGCCAGCTCCGACATATCCCCCGTGCCAATCACCATGCCGTTGATTCTGTTTGCCACATCCATCAATACCTGCGTTCTCTCTCTTGCCTGTCCATTCTCATAGGTGACATCATGAAGCTCCGGGCTTTGCCCGATGTCCTCAAAATGAGTGAGCACCGCCTTCTGTATCGGTATCTCTAACAGCTCGGTTCCAAGCTTTTTTGCCAGCAAAATAGAATTCTGATAGGTGCGGTCCGTCGTCCCAAAGCAGGGCATCGTGATCGCTTGTATCTGTCTTCTGTCAAACCCTAACCTATCAAATGTGCGCACGGTGACAAGCAGGGCAAGTGTGGAATCCAATCCGCCAGAAATACCTACCACCGCACGGCTGCAATTTGTGTGGACAAGCCTCTTTTTAAGTCCCATAGACTGAATGGACAAAATCTCCTCACAGCGCTTATCTCTGTCCGCCTTATTATCTGGGACAAACGGCGCAGGATCAATATAACGCTTAAGCAGCTCCTTCTCTTTTGGCTGCATATCAAAAACCACGCTCTCATAATTCTCCCTGCCCTCAGGTATAAAGGTAGTGATCCGCCGTCTCTCACTTCTCAAGCGCTCCAGATCGACATCCGCCGTCACCGTCTGATTCTGAAAACGCTCTGCCTGCGCAAGCATCGTGCCGTTCTCCGCAATCATATTATGGGCGGAAAATACCAGATCGGTGCTGGATTCCCCCTCGCCGGCATCTGCGTACACATAAGCGCACAAAAGCCTTGCCGACTGCCCGCCAACTAAACTGCTGCGGTAAGTATCCTTCCCCGTCGTCTCATCGCTCGCAGACAAGTTTGCAATAACCGTGGCTCCGGCAAGCGCATGAAAGGTACTGGGCGGACATACCACCCACAGATCCTCACAGATCTCAACACCAAGCGTAAAATCTGGTATTCCATTGCACCGAAACAAAAGTTTTCCTCCAAACCAGACCTTCTCTCCGCCAAGATTAACGGCCACCGCTTGGTCAAAACCTCTGGTAAAATGCCTTCCCTCATAAAACTCAGAATAATTTGGTATATGCATCTTTGGCACCAGCCCAAGCACCCTGCCCTCATACAACACACCCGCCACATTATAAAGCGCTCCCTCCCACTCAAAAGGAAGACCCACCAGCACCAACATGCCAAGACCTTTTGTCTCACCTGCAAGAAAAAGCAAAGCCTCCCTCGCCTCCTCCAAAAGAGCCGTCTGCAAAAACAAATCCTCACAGGTATAACCTGTCAGGCACAGCTCAGGAAAAACAAGAAGCTCCGTTCCTTCCTTGTGTGCTTCTTTCATGAGACGGAGAAGCTCTCCCTTATTATATTCTACATCTGCAACCTGAATCTTTGGTGTCGCAGCAGACACCCTAATATATCCATCTTTCATCGTTCCTCCCATCTGCCCGCTAAAACAGGCGTACAAACCAGACCATTCTATCTCTGATAGGAAAAAAGTGTTACAGGCATAGACCTCCAACACTTTTTTCCTATTACTATTTTTATCTATAAAACAGTATTTTACTCAACGTCATCCATCTATCAGCAAATCGGCTGGCCAAACGACGATAAAATACCTATCTTTTCTACTGTGACAAATACATATCCATCTCGTCATCATCGTAAGAATCATTTTCATATTCTCGCGTCCAGTCGATGTTATTGCTCCTCTTTGGCTTCGAAACCGCTCTTGCAGAACGAGAACTTTTCTTCTTTTCCTCTTCCTTCTTCTGCATTGCCTTCTTTTCCTTCTCCAGCCGATTGATAATATCAATTTTATCCGGCTGCTGCTCCTTGTAGCGAGCATCTTTATCCTGTGATCGTTTCGACTCGCTGCGCCTCTTTACGGAATCCTCATCCCTATCCTTATCCGGGGTATATGTACTCTTTGGCCTCCCGCTGTTAAAGCTGCGGTTCTGGTTCTGCCTTCCATCTCTGTTGTACGGACGATCCGAACGATTCTCACCATTATAGGAACGCTCCTGCCGATTCTCGTTGTTATAAGGGCGATCCTGCCTATTTTCACTCCGAAAACGCGACTGCCTGTTTCTTTGATCCGAGCCTCCTCTGTCGTAGCTTCCCCTCTCACCGCTGCTTCTCTCTCTGCCTCTGTCATCCGTATTCCGGTATTCCCGCCTAACATTTTCTCTGGAATAATTTTCTTTGTTGCGGCTTCCATCCGCACTGTTGCTAATCACTACTTTATCCTCCCGATTTTTCCGCCTGATGGCGTCTTGTATACTCATTTTTATTTTATTATATTTCATGACAAAGTCAATCATTTTTTATAAAACTTT
>CAMWWW010000107.1 GCA_947178015.1 uncultured Clostridia bacterium | reverse complement strand
GTATAATGGCGGCTATTTTTGTGAATATGGGGACGATATCTACTTTTCATGGCCTGCGGACGACTATAATGTATTCTGCATGAAGCCGGACGGCACAATTAAAAAAATGGGGATCTCAGACGCATTTTCCATCAACATCTACAACAATTATCTCTACTATGGACGAAACGGCACCAAGGGAAACGTCCGTTCTTTTCTGGACCGACGCCCTTATGGCATATACCGCGTTTCTCTGTCAAACGGCAGCAGCAAGGCTCTCAACAGCGCTTTGTCTGAGTATATCTGCCTGAGCGGAAGCAATCTGTATTTTCAGGAATATACAGATACCAGCTTATATTTCTCTAGAGTAAATATTAAAAATTCCAGAGACTTTGAACGAATCTCCTCCATCGGATATCCTATCTCCTGCGCCGACAACGGCTATCTGTACTACGCAGAATTGGAGGGAAATCACAATATCTACCGCTATGACACCAGAACCGGCGTCTCCTCTATATTTTATGAGGGAAATTGTTACCAGCCTATCTATGAAAATGGCTTTTTATATTTTATCGATCTTGCCGATGGCTATGCGCTAAAACGATACACCACCTCCAATGGAGAACTGACTGTGATCGACAATGACCGTTGTATCAATTATAATGTATCGGGATCGGTTGTTTTCTATCAGATCGAAAATCCAGACACTGGGCATTATGCCATGTACCGGAATAATACCGCAGGAACAGAAAAACAGATGGTGGTCGACACAAGCTGCTGTCACATTAATATTGCTGGAAACTATGCCTATTTTCAATATCCGGGAATCAGCAACAGCTTCTATCGGGTAAGTTTAACCGGATCGACGGAACCAGAAGAATTTAGACCAGATGTTTTTAATGCAAAATAACGAAAGATCTTTATTCCAACCAGAGGGGTATCTCAATTTTTCGAGAATGGTCCACACAGAGGGCCATTCTCGAAAATACTGCATATGTTTCATCAATTACAAAAACGATCCCAGTGATCCCACGCCCCTTTAAAATCCTCTCTGTGTTCTTTCCATCTATCATTCAACCAGTCCACCGCCTTTTGTATTCCATCCTCACTAAATTCAAACTCTGCTGCTGTCTTATCCTCCTCTTTTGTCGCGTCGTAGCTATAAGGTTCTTTCCAATATATCACTCGCAATACCGTAGTTTCCTCTCCTTTTTCCATCCTCATTAAAAAACGCATCCCCTGATAACTTCCAGAGAATGACGTTTTTTTTAAGTATGGAATAGAGAGCACGTCGCTCCTTTTTAACATAATCTCTCCTTAATCTAAAAGCTTGGACAATGCATCAGCGACCAGCCCAGCAATGATTTCATTTCCTCTGTCGCTGGGGTGTAGCCCGTCATAGGTCAAAGCAACCGCCTCCTGTGGATAAGGATACTCATCTGTCTCAGGGTGATAAGGCACGCCAATATAATCAGGATAAGGAAGATTTTGATAAATGCCGTCTTTCTTTAGGCGTTTAAAGTGAATCACATTTTCTTGTGTAAACCCACATTCCTTATATAGATCAAGTGTACAAAGCCCTGCTTCTTTTGCGCAGGAACAGATCGCTTCCGCCACCTCGGAAAGCATAACATCTGCTTCAGGAGCATAACTTCCCTGCGCTTGATTTAGAGTATCTAAAACACAGATAAAATCTGCCCGCTCTACAGGATTCATCACCAAAATCTTTGCTTCTTTATTTACAAGATAGATTCTCTTTCGTAATACTCCAAGATTTCCAAGAATTGTGCCAGATTCTTCCTTCTGAAACTCCTCCTTTGTTCCAAGGGGAATCTGCTGATGCCAGTCATTAGTCCCCAATAATATAGTATAAACATCAGCGAAAGGAATCGGAATTGTCAGCCAATCTTTTGTCGTGGAACCGTTCACTCCAGCATTGATTAATGCAAGGTCTGGAAGTCTTTTCAGAACTCTGCTTAAATATCCTTCTGACACACGGTAATCTGTCTCATCCAGATGATCATTTAAATAAGTAAAGGAATCCCCTATTGCACACCATGTTTTCATACGCAGCCTCCCTATCTAATCGCGGCGATATATGCCATCTTTTCAAGAGATAGCTACATAGCTGGTTGCCTATGTAACTATCGTTAAATGAGGCGAAGGACCATAGGCAGTTCTGCGAATGGTCCTTGCACACCATAATGATACCCCGATGATCCTACAGTCCAATTCCGTCTTTTATATCATCCACAATATCCTTAAGACCTTTCTTTTTCTTTCCTTCCTTCTGTTCCTCCTTTGTGGAAGATTTCTTTCCATTCATGGCTTCGTCAAAGCGCCGCAGGGCCTCCTTCTGCTCCTCATTCATATGTTCTGGCACCTGAACAACCAGTGTGATATAGTGATCCCCGCGGACATTTTTATTTCTAAGAGAGGGAACTCCTTTGCCCTTTAAGCGCACCTTTGTATCGGTTTGGGTGCCTGCTTTTACATCATACGCCACCTCGCCATCCACTGTCTTGATGCGGATCTCACCGCCAAGTGCCGCTGTCGCAAAACTTACTGGCACGGTTGAGAAAATATTGTAATCCTGCCGCTGGAAAATTGGATGGCGGGATACATTAACCTCCACCAGCAAATCGCCGCGCTCACCGCCGTTGACTCCGGGCTCACCCTTGGCACGGATGCGGATGCACTGCCCATCATCAATGCCGGCCGGCACCGTGACAGCAATCTTTTTCCTGCTGCTGATATAACCTGTACCATAACAATCCGAGCACTTTTCTTTGACAATTTTACCTTTTCCATTACACTCTGGGCACATCTCCACATTTCTGACCGTCCCAAAAAGAGACTGCTGTGTATAAACCACCTGACCTTTTCCATTGCACTTTGGACAGGTTGTAGGGGAAGTTCCCGGCTTCGCACCTGTGCCGTGACATTTGCTGCACTCATCCTTTAAGTTTAGATCAAGCTCCTTATCTGCGCCAAACACAGCCTCCTCAAAGGTTACACGGACGCTGGATCGCACATTTGCCCCCTTCATAGGTCCATTGCTTGCACGGCGGCTTCTGGAACCTCCGCCAAACAGATCGCCAAAGATATCAAAGATATCTCCCATGTCATTCATATTGAAATCAAAACCGCCTGCTCCGCCCGCGCCGTCAAATGCCGAGTGTCCAAACTGGTCGTACTGCTGCCGCTTCTGAGGATCGCTCAAAACTGCATAGGCTTCTGATGCTTCTTTAAATCTAGCCTCTGCTTCTTGATCTCCGGGATTTGTATCGGGATGATATTTCTTGGCAAGCTGGCGATAAGCCTTTTTCAGCGCCGCATCATCCGCATTCTTTGGTACTCCGAGAACCTCGTAATAATCTCTTTTCTCTGCCATAGCTGTCACCTTTCTGAATAACGCAGAGACTGTCCTGCAAGGCAAGCCCTGCACGACAGCATCTGACCTATCTCTATCCGATTTCTTCTATCTCTTAGATCTCTCTGTAATCTCCGTCAACCACATCATCCTGAGCAGAGCCTGTCGACTGTTCTGCACCCATATCTGGTCCTGCACCCTGCGCACCTTGAGCTGCCTGTGCCTGCTGCTCATACATCTTGCTAAATACAGACTGTGCACTTTCCATCAACTTCTCTCTTGCAGATTTAATCTGATCCACTTCCAGATCGGACATATCCTCAGGATTGGATTTCTCCACAAGCTCTTTCAACGCATTTAAGTCTGCTTCTACTCTTTCCTTATCTTCTGCAGAAATCTTGTCTCCTACCTCGTTCAGAGCATTCTGTGTCTGGAATACGATGGAATCTGCATCATTTCTGGTATCAATCGCTTCCTTGCGCTTCTTATCCTGCGCCTCAAATTCTGCTGCTTCTCTCACTGCCTTATCAATATCGGCATCGGACATATTAGAACCTGCTGTAATAGTAATATGCTGCTCCTTGCCAGTTCCCAGATCCTTTGCGGATACATTCACAATACCATTTGCATCGATATCAAATGTTACCTCAATCTGAGGCACGCCTCTTCTTGCCGGAGGAATTCCATCCAGACGGAACTGACCAAGACTCTTATTATCCCTAGCGAACTGTCTTTCACCTTGCACAACATTGATGTCAACGGCTGTCTGATTATCCGCCGCAGTAGAGAAAATCTGGCTCTTCTTGGTAGGAATCGTGGTATTTCTCTCAATCAATCTGGTTGCAATACCGCCCATTGTCTCGATGGACAGGGACAGCGGTGTGACATCCAGAAGCAAAATATCGCCTGCGCCGGCATCTCCTGCCAATTTTCCACCCTGAACCGATGCACCGATCGCAACACACTCATCTGGATTCAGAGACTTATTCGGCTCCTTGCCTGTCAGCGACTTAACCTTATCCTGTACAGCAGGAATACGTGTGGAACCGCCAACCAAAAGAACCTTGCCAAGCTCGGAGGCTGTAATTCCAGCATCTTTCAACGCATTCTGCACAGGGATCGCCGTTCTCTCCACCAGATCATATGTCAGCTCATCAAACTTCGCTCTGGAAAGATTCATATCAAAATGCTTTGGTCCCTCTGGAGTAGCCGTGATAAATGGAAGGTTAATATTTGTTGTTGTGGCAGAGGACAATTCCTTCTTCGCCTTCTCTGCTGCTTCCTTCAATCTCTGAAGTGCCATCTTGTCAGCAGACAAGTCAACACCTTCCTGCTTTTTAAACTCACTTACCATCCAGTCAATAATCTTATTATCAAAATCATCTCCGCCAAGGTGCGTATCTCCATTTGTCGCCAAAACCTCGATAACGCCGTCTCCAATATCAATAATGGATACATCAAACGTACCACCGCCAAGGTCATATACCATAATCTTCTGCTCTGTCTCATTGTCCAGCCCATACGCCAGAGCAGCCGCGGTAGGCTCGTTGATAATACGCTTTACATCAAGTCCTGCTATCTTACCTGCATCCTTGGTTGCCTGACGCTGTGCATCGTTAAAATAGGCTGGAACCGTGATAACAGCCTCTGTCACCTTATCACCGAGATAATTCTCTGCGTCTCCCTTTAATTTCTGGAGAATCATCGCGGAGATCTCCTGCGGAGAATACTTCTTCGCATCAATATCCACCTTATAATCACTGCCCATATGTCTCTTAATGGAAGCGATTGTCTTCTCTGCGTTGGTGACAGCCTGACGCTTTGCCGGCTCTCCTACCAGACGCTCGCCAGTCTTTGTAAAAGCAACGATGGACGGTGTAGTTCTAGCGCCCTCTGTATTTGCGATAACAACTGGTTTTCCACCTTCCATAACAGCTACACAACTGTTTGTTGTACCTAAATCAATGCCAATAATCTTGCCCATGATAAATTTCCTCCTTTTATCTGCCTAACTATCTATTTTACTGCTTTCTGTGATTAGCAATTAACAACCTTAACCATACTATGACGGACTACTGTTCCATGATGCAAATAGCCCTTTAAAAACTCCTCGGATACCATATTCTCCCCAAAGTTCTCATCTTCACCCTGCATCACCGCATTGTGATAGGTTGGGTCAAACTCCTTTCCCACCGCCTCGATAGGCGTCACACCCAGCTCCTCCATCGCCTTGGCAAGCTGCTTATAAACCTTATCCATGCCATCCGCAAATGGTTCCTTTCTTTCCTCCTCAGACAAAGTCGCCAGCCCTCTCTCAAAGCTATCAATAATGGGAAGCATCTTCTCAATAACAAGTCTAGCCCCAAAATCCTGCTTCTGCACCATCTCCTTCTCTGTGCGCTTGCGGAAATTATCAAACTCTGCCATCGTGCGCTTATATTTATCCGTCAATTCCTCAATCTGGGCGTCCTTTTTATCCTTCTTTTCTTTTCTGGACTTTCCAAATAATCCTCTTCTTGGCTCATGCCCGTTCTCCGCCGTCTCCTGTCCGGCCTCCTCCAAGCTCTCCGGCTCACAGGCCTCCTCTGCATCTTCCGTGCCGTCTTCCTCGCACTCGTCCGCTTCCTCCAAGCCATCCTCTTGATCTATCTCCATCTCTTCATCCAGATTCTTCTCTTCGCTCAAATCCTTTTCTTCCTCAAATTCTTTATGATTCTCTGTCACGTCCTTGTCTACCGCCTTTCCTATGTCTTTTTGTAGATATTATCAAGCTGTGTTGTCAGCGTTTTTAAAATATTCACTACCCTCTCATAATCCATCCGTTTGGGCCCAATAATTCCAATCGTTCCCTTTACGCCCTCTTCCAGCTCATAAGTCGCCGTCACCACACTGCAATCCTTCATAGTCTGAACCGGTGTCTCACTTCCTATATAAACCTGAATCCCCTGATTGCCCTCGCCCTCCAAGGATTCCTGAACCAGATTCGTGAGAAGCTCCTTATGCTCAAAAGCTCCAATTAGATTCCTCGCCTTCTCCTGATCGCTCAGCTCTGGATAACGAAAAATATTCGTCGCACCACTTGTATAGATCTCCAAGTCATTATCAACCGTGATCGCCTCCGCAACGGCATCCAGCACACTTCCCACAATCGCCCGATGAATACCAGCTTGCTCCTTAAGCTTCGCTATCACGCCAAGATTAATCTCATTAATGCTAAGCCCGTTAAGACTTGTATTGCACATCATGTTCAAGTGCAGAAGCGTCTCATCCGAAAGCTCTTCCTCCACATCAAGAATGGTGTTTCTCACAATATTCCCGTCAATAACCACCACCACCAAAAGCTTTCCCGGCTCCACGCGGGAGAGCTGGATAAACTTGACCTTGTTGGTGCTGTACTTAGGAGCCGTGACCATCGTGGCATAATTGGTATTCTCCGCCAATTGCTTCGCCAACTGCTGCAAAAGCAGCTCCACCTTATCCACACGCTCAATGAGAAATTCCTTCATATTCTCTACTTCTTTCTCTTTCCCACTGACCTCCTGCTCCTTCTCCCTCATCATATCATCCACATACAGACGATACCCTTTATCTGAGGGAATCCTTCCAGCAGAAGTGTGCGGCTGTAAAATATAGCCCAACTCCTCCAGATCTGCCATCTCATTGCGAATGGTTGCGGAGCTTAAATTCAAATCTGTGTACTTAGAAAGAGTTCTGGAGCCTACTGGCTCGCCCGTTTCCAGATAATTGCGGATGATCGCCTTTAAAATCTTAAGCTTCCGTCCATCTAATTCCAAGTTACCCACTCCCATTCCTTTATGACTTTTTGTTGTTAGCACTCATTTGAGTAGAGTGCTAATTTCTTGTTACACTTAAAATAGCACTTACTGAAGTCTTTGTCAACACCTAATCATAGATTTTTCAAAATTTTAATAGATTTTCTACCTGTTTATCATTTTTTGAATTCAGATCCAGCATAGGTTTATGGAAAGGTGGTTTCTATAATCATTGTTGAAAATGGTCCGCATAGCCAGTCCTGCTATTTCCTCCGTCACCCCGCTCCCGCTT
>CAMWWW010000106.1 GCA_947178015.1 uncultured Clostridia bacterium | reverse complement strand
GCCTGATAATAAGAAGCTTCATTACTATTTTCTCCTTTCTGGTGCTCACTTTTTTGATTATAACACACAATTTTCCATATTCAAAGCAATTATTCACAAACTTTATGTATATAGCGCGAGCGCGCGTTTCTTTATGCCCCGCGCAATCAAAAAAGGGAACGCTTTTCTTTTATGCATCAAAAATGAGTAGGAAAGAATTCTTCCCTACTCATCTTAATCCGTGTCTATTTCATTCCGTTTTCTTCCCAAAACTGGACTGCATTGTCAAGCCAGCCTTCTGATACGGTTCCTTCTCCTAGTCCAAATCCATGAGGCAGTCCTTCAAAAACCTCTATTTTCGCACTTGTTCCTTGTGCCTGTATCTGTCTGATCCTCTGCTCCATCGTTTCATAATAAGCGATACCATCTCTTGTGCCAACGCATGCGTAAGTGGGCGGCTCTGTGCCTGTCACCTCAGATAAACCTGTATACTGCATGATAACAGCACCCGGCTTTGGATACTCTGCCTCTCCAAACGCTGCCGTTCCATAACTTCCAAGCCATGCCGCCATGCGTGCTCCTGCTGAACCGCCCCAAAGAGAATAATCCGACACATCCACCGCCAATTCCTCCGCGTGTTCATGGATAAAGGCGATTGCTCTTGCCAGATCTTCACAAGCTGTTTGTGCTCCGGGACGATAGATCAAGGCAAACGCATTGTATCCTTTTTTGGATAATTCCAGCGCGTGAGGAAAGCTGTCATGCATAGCCGCCACATAAGCAAATCCGCCGCCCGCATTGGTAATGGCAAATTTTTCACCGGGAGTTCCGCAAAAAAAGAATAGTCCAGTATTCTCCTTTGCTGGGTCCGCCTTCTTTTCCTCCTCTGTGTAAATGCTGTAAAAAATCGGTTCTCCAGCAGCGGCTTGTTCTTTAAGGTAATTTACTATCTCAACCGTCCGCTCTGAACTAACATAAGAATACCATGTAAGGATATTTCCCAGATCCCTTAAAGTCAGGCTGCTCTGGAACTCTTTATCGACAGGAAATAGTAGTCGTCCATACTCCCCAAAAACGGGATCATGGATGACATCCCACACATTTGTATCTGCAGTGAACATCGCTTCACCACCTTTTGTCTCTTCGAAACTATCCTCCGCCTCCTCCATGTCAGCCTCCAAAGCAACATCCATATCCTCCTCAATTTCTATGGTAATGTCCTCGCCGTATTCCTCAAATATGGATACATCGGATGTAATCTTTCCTATTGGCACAACCGGCACCACCGTCTTCTCGCGGCTTGCTTTATAAATCAATGCTATGGATGGACCCTCGTCCCAATAAGCCAGCGAGCCCAACTCATATTCATATCCGGGAATTCCTTTCTGTGCAATCCGTTCTGAAAGATCAAATGATCTTGCAAAATTCTGCGCTGGCTGCCACAGACCCACTGTCAGCGGAAGCATTTCTGCAAATCCGTGCGCTGTCGGATTGTCGTATAATACTCCCTTCAAAACTGCATCGCCGGCCGTCACGCGAATGGAGCACATCACAGTCTGTTCAACACTTAATCTTGGCTCAAAATTTTCTGAGGAGGCCGTCTGTATAAAGGAAGTGTTGTTTTGATTGGTGGCTGAACATCCAACTAGACCAAACACCAATACCCCCACGACTAGAAATATCAAAATCTGTCTTGTCATATTTTCTCCTTAACGTCGCCTTGCTTTTGTTCCCTACACATGCTTACCCATCTCATAAGCTTGTTCCATTGCCTGTGTGGAGATTACCTCGCCTTTTTGATAAACACCCTCTCCATAGATGGTTCCCCTCACTTTAGCACCCGGCAGACAATCCGTAAAACCATACAGACCATCCATGGTTCGTACCATAGAGGACTTCCCAGCGGCAGCCGTGGCAATAAAGTAAAATTCTTTATTCACTATCTCTCTATAGCGTGGTAACGTGCGGTCAATCATAACTTTCATCTGTCCGCTCATAGCATAAAAATAAACAGGAGTTGCCAATACTATCACATCTGCCTCTATCATTTTTTCGAGCAGCTTTGCCATGTCATCCTTCTGCACACACTCTCCTGTTTCCCGGCATCCATAACAGGCACAACAGCCGCCGATTTTTTTATCTTGAAGATATAGTTTCTCTACGGAATTCCCCGCATCCAATGCTCCATGTAAAAATTCCTCACATAAAATATCTGAATTTCCGCCTTTTCTTGGACTTCCTACTATCGCCAAAATATTCTTATACCCACATTCCATATGGTACCTCCCTTATTATGGTATATTTTTATCACGTTTACCAAAATTAATCCCGTAATTTCCCTATCCTATTGCGCAGAATTTGTTGTATCCTTTATCTGATCCAGACTTTCCACCCATGCCCGAACCGTTTCCTCAGAAGCGTTGGAAGAAAAGCGCTCTCCCTCCAGCCAATTTCCGGTTCCGGCTGCTTCTGCCAATAATTTCCCGCTTTCACCCAATCCAGAGCTGGAAGAAGTGCAGAAAGGAATCACCGTCTTTCCTGTAAAATCATTCGCCGCAATAAACCCATCTACTGGCCATGCCGCAATATGCCACCAAATAGGATACCCGATAAAAATGGTGTCATAGGATTCCCAGTCTTCCACAGTCGCCGCCACTAACTCCACATTCCTTGCTTCAAGATTATCGTGTTCATATACAACACGACTACTGTTATCCGACCAATTTAAATCTGCTCTGCTATATGGCTCAACTGGTTCCAATACAAAAATATCCGCATCCGTCGCCGCTGCAATGTAACCTGCGACAGCTTCTGTATTTCCTGATGCTGAATAATAAACAACAAGTGTCTTTCCCTTTTCTGGTAACGACTGCTCTGTATTCTCCGCAGTAACTTCTGTATCTACTTTAGCCGACTGCTCTGTTTGGCTTTCTGTCTCCTTTTCCTTCTGCGCTTCACTTGGCTGAACCGTAGACGCCTGTACGCTATCTGATGTCACACTTTCTTTGTTCCGCTGGACTTCTGGGACCGTACTCCCACTGCCCTGACTGCTACACGCCGCAAGACTGACCGTCAGAATCATACCCGTTGCTATCGCCACAATCTTCCTTATCATACTTCTTCTCATAATTCTTTCCTCCTACTAACCTTCCTGAAAAATATCAAGAATAAAATGATTCATAACCATACCTTTTCCTGTTGCTTTTCTACAGTATACAAAAATCGAGACTTCCAAAGAAGTCTCGATTTGTTTATCAGTATATACTTTTAGGTTATAACTTTGTTGAAGCCTTGTTATGGCTCTTTCTCAGCGTCTGCTACATAGATAAGTGTTTCCTGTATGAAATAAACAAAACTAACGCCAATCCCATCGCAAGACAGTCTGCAATGGGCGTTGCCCATGGTATACCATTTGCACCAGCCGCCGCGTTCATAAGTAACATAAAGGGAATATCCAGCCCACCTTTACGCAGCAATGATAGAATCATTGGCTTCGTTTTCTGTCCAGTAGCCTGAAAAATAGATATAATCATCATCGTTACGGAAACGGCTGGACAAGTAATACAAATAATTTTGAGAAAATGCTGTCCATACGCAACGGTCTCAGCGTCATCAATAAATCCCCTTACCACTGGAACTGCACAAGTATACAGCAATATGGTACCAGCAGCAGCAATGGTCACACTGTATAGAAACGCCGTTTTGATAATAGACTGCATACGAGAATGGTTTCCTGCCGCATAATTGTATCCGATCAACGGAAGTACTCCTTGCGTCATCCCATTAGCGATGGCAAAAGCCAGCATATCAATCTTTTTGGCAATCCCCATTCCTGCTATTGCCTGATTGGAATAAGAGACCACCATCTTGTTCAGCACGGTATTCGAGAGGACGCCCATCAACATCATCACAAAACTTGGAAAACCGACAAGCAATATCTCTCTGGGAATCCCATGCTGTAAGGTATAATTCCGCAGCGCAAATTTCATTACGGTCCGCTCTCTGTTTTTGTGTAAAAGCAGAATAAAATAAATCATAGCAATTACGTTTGACATCATCGTGGCGATTGCTGCCCCTGTGACTCCAAGCTTCAGGGAAAATATCAAAACAGGATCAAGGACAATATTTATAATACCACCAAAAGCCACGCCAAAACTGGCTTCCCTAGAATATCCTTCTGCCCGGACAAGATGCGCCAGACAAGCGTTCAAAACAGTAGGTACTCCGCCAACAGCAATTGTCCATAAAACATAATCCGAACAGTAACCATATGTATCTACATCTGTGCCAAGCAAAGGAAAAATAACAGGACGGAGCAGATACATAGCAGCGCCAAAAACAAGTGCAACAATAGCTGCCGTCCATATGCTAAAAGCCGCACATTTTTTCGCTTTCTCTGAATCTCCAACACCAAGACTCCGCGAAATGAAACTAGAACCCCCTATTCCAAATAAATTCGCAATCCCCGTAAGCATTACAAACGGGGGCATTGCCAATGTCGCCGCAGCGACTTGGTCTGGATCGTTCATTTGTCCAATAAAAAATGTATCTGCCATATTATAGATAACCGTTATGATCTGGCTGATGACGGTAGGGATTACCAATGTTATAACTGCCTTCGAAACGGGCATACTTGCAAAGAGCTCTGTATTATCTGCTTGCATTGAGCGCATCCTCCTCTGCATTTAACTGCGCGGCGATACATCGGATGGAAAACCGATAGCTAGTGTCTTTGCTGATGGAAGAAACAGAAAAACCGCCGCTGTTTTCATGTGAGAAAAAACCATGCATAACACTGCGCAACATACGCTGATAATGGATCTGCATCTCCCCTTCCACGCCATAATCAGAAATAACACGCAATATGGGTTCTGCAATCTTTTCTGCAGCTGATTCTAATAGAGGAATATGGAACGTATGCACCCCCATAATAATTCGGTAAAGCTCCGTATGCTCCTTGGCAAATAAACGGTATGCATCTGCAAGGGCAAACAATGCTTCATCTCGCTGCTTATCTTTTATTGCAGCCTCTTCTAGCTCCGTAAGCATATGAACTGCACAAAACCCCACCTCTGCCAGCAGATCATTCTGTCCCTGAATGTGGTTGTACAGTGATGAAACTTGAATCTCTAGCACGGACGCCAGATTCCGTAAAGAAAACGCAGACAAACCATTTTCCTCAATTTGAAATAATGCAGCATGAATTATAATGTCCTTCGTTAAGCCTTTTTTAGCCATTTTATACCTCCAAGCGAACAGTGTTCGCAACAATTATTATATCCGAACACCGTTCGCTTGTCAATATCATTTCCGGTCTCTCTTTTCCCATCACCACCTGCTCCTTCGGTCATAAGAACCATTTTAATAAGATTTGGTCTGTCAAACCTTATCCTTTTATTGTTTTAATAATTGAATAATGACATCATAGTTTTCTGGCTGATGGGGAAATGTACAGCCGGTACAAACTTTTATCCTTCTTTCTCCCCTTTCCATATATCGAGGATTTCCCGGGCAGTTTTCCCTCTGGTATAATGGACAATAGCAAAATAAACAGTTAAAATTATCTAGTCCTCTGTGACAAGGGAAATATTTACATTCCCTGTTTTCAAAAAAGCGATAAGAATTCTCCATACGATCACCTTATCCCATACAGAACAGCATTGCAGATAGCAGCCGCTACATTACTGCCGCCCTTTCTGCCTACATTCACAATAGAGGGAACATTTGTCTTTTGAATCAGCTCCTTTGCCGCTTCTACGTTGACAAACCCAACCGGAACCCCAATAATAAATGCCGGTCTCCAACTGCCCTCCTGTATCATCTCATATAATCGTATCAGTGCCGTGGGTGCATTGCCTATGACAAAAACAACCGGCTTCCTGATCTGCGCCGCCTTTTCCATGCTAATGGCGGCGCGGGTAATTCCGCGCTCCTCTGCCAGACGGGCAACCTCTTCTTCTGCCATATAGCAATGGGCCACGCCTCCAAATCGTTCTAGCACCTTTTTGTTGATCCCCGCCAAAGCCATGTTCGTATCTGTCACAATATCTGCGCCGTGATAAAACAGATCCTTCAGAATCTTAGGAGAATTCTTTGAAAAGGTAAGTGTTTTTGCATAATCAAAGTCTGCTGTGGTATGAATGACTCTTTTTGTAATCATTTCCTGCTCTATGGGAATAGAAATTCCTCTTTCATAAAGCTCCTTCCCAATTATCTCAAAGCTTCTCTTTTCAATCTCCTCTGGACGTACATGTTCTATTCCTTCCATTCTAACCTCCCTGCCGCCTTCTGCCGAAGCATTTCAATCGCCCGCTCTCTTATTTTCTGATGCCGTCAGATCTCTCCTCTGTTGTATATACGGGCATATCGTTGGGTTTCATTTGAAATTTCCTTGGAATGTCTCTTCTTTTGTGAGACACTTTTTTCCCCGCTTGTTGATATAATCAATAATTTCCCGGTATCGCTCATTCTGTTCTCCCAGCGGTGTCCCGGCGTCTATACAAGAATCAGCCCGGTCAATTAGACGCTTGACCTCCTCAATCTCCTTGTCGTCGATCCTTGAAAAAGCAGGCGCGGATACAATCTCTGCCGCAAGTACCCTTGCCACCTGCATATCTACATCATTTTCAAAAATCACGCCTGTGGAAAAGGCAATCTTATGCTTCTGCAAATATCGATACACGGGTATCCCTTTCCCGCCTCCGGCAAGCACAAATACCCTTGGTTCCCCAACCGGCGCCATCAGCTCCACACTCCCGAATAATGTATTAAAAGAGCCGCTGTGCAGTCCATACAGCTCCCTTATCCTCTCATCGGAAAATACCTCCTCCGGCGCCCCAGACAATTCAATCTGATCCCCCTTCACACAAATAATCTGATCGGAAATTTTAGCTGCCAGATCGATCTCGTGAAGGGACATGACCACGGCCACGTTTTTTTCTGCGGCCATCTTGCGCAGTATGTCTAGCAGTTCAATCTTATGGCGAATATCCAGATAAGAGGTCGGTTCATCCAGCACGATAATCTCCGGCTGCTGACAGATAGCCCTTGCCAACATAATACGCTGGCGCTGTCCGTCGCTGATATCCGTAAACGGTCTATCTGCCAGCTCTTCTCCCCGCACCATGGACAGGGATTCCTCTACAATCCGTCTGTCCTCTGTTGTAAGCGCGCCGAAATAATTCGTGTAGGGATAACGTCCCATGGCTACCACCTGTTCACAAGTCATCCATTCTGGATCAATCCGTTCCGTCAGCACGACAGATAGCCGTCTTGCCAATTCCTTATTGCTTAACTTGAATACATTTTGGTTTTCAATTGTAACCACACCTGCAATCGTTTCCAGATGTTTCGTTATCGTTTTTAAAATGGTAGACTTCCCGGAACCGTTTGGGCCAATCAGCGTCATGATCTTTCCTCGCTCCACGGACAGATTGATATGCTTGATC
>CAMWWW010000105.1 GCA_947178015.1 uncultured Clostridia bacterium | reverse complement strand
CTTGAAACAGTTATGTTTGAAACAAGTAGATGAATGAAAAAGTTGTAAACTGGTGCTTTTATTAATACAATATTCATTCATGCGTACCATCACAAAAACCTTTCATAAAAATAATTCGCTCAGAGGAACTGCCCATAATCCTTAATCCTGTTCTCTGAGCGAATCATTTTTATCCTCTTCTAATCCCACCAGAAAAACCAAACCGTCGACATTGTCAGCATCTCCGCCATCAAAGCCACCGTTACGTCATCGCCCTGCTCGATCATATCAGGACAATATGCATACTGCTCGATTGCAAGTTTGATTGCCTTTTCCATCTCCACAGGCTCTGGCACATCAAATTCCAGCACATCATGTGTAATAACAGCCGGGACAGCTCCATGCTGTTCATACCAATATTTTGCAATTGCCATTTGAGATTGTGTATCTGGACATTCGTTCCATCCCCCAAAAGGCACCCACGCAAATACCTCCCATGGATTCTTTACTGGAACTTTCACCAGAATCACTGGGTTACAACCCTCTGATGAATAATTGTAATAACCGCTGAAATGGTTCACCTCATTTTCCATGTCCTCGCAGTACTCTGTACCTCCAAGCTCTTCCAGCGCTTCCTCTATATCTATAACGTCCTCTTCATACATTTTCTTATATTGTCCCATCATAGACCTAAGAATCTCTTTTCCATCCTCAAGCGGGGTTGTCAACATTTCTTTGCGAAAAGAGGCTATTTGCTCCGCGTCATCCCCTTCCTCTCCTTGACTTCTCTCCGGCATATCCATTGTCAGCCACTCTCCCAATATTTCATCCACTGGAACAATCACCGGGACAAATCCTTCTTGTTCTCCCTGTTCTCTTGCCTCTCGATATGCGTTTATCAGCGCGGAATCATCCGACGACGCCTCAAAATATTGACACGGACAATTAAAATACTGGATAAATCCTGAAACCAGCTCCGACAACTTATCATCTCTCCTCATTTTTACGCCACACTCCTTTTAAAAATCTCCATTCCAAATGATAATTTACTTGCTTAGATTTTAAACAAGAAACCAAAAACAAGGACTTGCTTTCGGTTTCCATTCACCATCCATGTTACATTTCTTCTGCCAACAGATTAAGGCAAACCGCTCCATAAGGACGGATGCTCATTGGATAGACATTTCCTTTTCCCAGAGCTGCCTCCATATAGGCTGTGTATTCGTCCGCCAATTCCTCCGGCAACATCGCCATAATCACACCTGCAAAGCCGCCGCCATGTACACGGCATGCCCCACATTTCTTATTCTTTATAAAAAGCTCCGTCAAGGCAAGCGCCACGGTGATGCCTTGCTCTTGATAAGAATGATTCGTAAAACAATTCTGAAGCCATTTCCAAGAAGAATTTCCTGATTCTGTGATCTCGGACAAAAAATCACCAAATCGATTTTCTTTAAGCGCCAACACCTCTGCCTCTACTCGCTTATTTTCCTCAAAGAAATGCAGTGCCCGCAGCACAGCGCGATCCCCGCATGCTTCCCTCACCGCAGCGAGATTGTCTATCCCCTGTTTTTCCGTGATCTCCGCACACCCCTCTTTTCCAAAATAAGCCGCCACACTCTGCATTTCTTTGGGAACTGATGAATAATCCTCACTGAGATCGGCGTGCCCTTTTCCAGTATTTACAATAATCAGCTTATGTTTCTGCGCGCCAAAATCAAACGCTATCTTCTCAACCTCCGGCTCCTTCGGATTCTTAAAATCAATGGTAATCAGCCCTCCTGCCGCACATGCCATCTGATCCAGAAGCCCAGATGCTTTATCCCAATACTGATTTTCTGCAAATTGCCCAATATGTGCATAATTTACAATATTTAATGTATCGTCATTATAAAAATGATTTAAGATTGTGCAGATCAGCATCTCAAACGCCGCCGAAGAACTCACTCCTGCCGCACTGATCACAGTGCTGCTGGTATAGAGGTCAAACCCGCCTATCTGAAATCCAAAATTTTGGAAGCCCTTTACCAAACCTTTTACAAGCTCCACAGTCCCTATATGCTTCTCTCCCCGCCCTAGTTCCTGCACCGATATGGTAAAGTTCTGTGAAAAGGTTTCGCTGACGATATGTATCAACCCTGTATCGTTTTTCGCTGCCACTCCAATGCAGTCAAGATTAATACTTCCTGCCAACACCTTTCCATAATTGTGATCTGTGTGATTGCCGCTGATCTCTGTGCGTCCCGGTGAGCTGAACAAACACATCTCTTTATCTCCAAAGGTCTGTTCAAACTTCTCCACAAGCTCCTGATAACGCTTTTGGTTCTTTTCCCTCTCTCCTGTATAAAGTTTCTCCAGCAAAGCTTCCGTTTTCTCTTCTTTCAAAAATGCCAGCGTTTCCTTCCCATTCATTGTCCTACACACCTCTCCATTCCCACAAATTTATGCAACATCGCCATCGTTCCAGCCTGCGCCATTCCTTTTGTGCTGCGTACTGTTTTGATTAGAGTGACTCAACAGGCTTACTTGGTAGTATATCATGTATTATCTTAACATCCTTTTCCCAAATTGCAAACCCCTTTTTCGCAAGAAACTGTTTTTATTCTCCCACGCGAATCACTACATCCGCCGCCGCAATGCTGCTTGGACGATGTGCTATCATAAGTATGGTGCGTCCACCCTTTAGAGCCTTTATGGCATCCTGAATCAAGGACTCCGATTCATTATCAAGCGCCGAAGTGGCTTCGTCCAATATCATAATAGGCGCATTTCTGATAATGGCACGAGCAATCGCTATGCGCTGCCTTTCTCCTCCTGAAAGAGTATTGCCGCGCTCGCCCAGCACCGTCTGATATCCATCTGGAAGCCTTGTAATAAAATCATGTGCATTTGCCGCCTTTGCTGCCGCCACAATCTCCCCCTGCTCTGCCCCACA
The DNA here is from genome assembly GCA_947178015.1 of uncultured Clostridia bacterium. Taxonomy (GTDB): domain Bacteria; phylum Bacillota; class Clostridia; order Lachnospirales; family Lachnospiraceae; genus RGIG8607. Next base: position 4,589 of record CAMWWW010000105.1, on the reverse strand, counting down.
TTTGCCATATGCTATGTTTTCTGCAATGGTAGCTTCATATAAATATGGTTCCTGCGGCACATAGGAGATCTGCTCCCTGATTTCCTTAAGCGAAAGATCCGCATACTCTTTTCCGTTCACCGATATCCTTCCCTTCTTCACGGGATAAAAACCCAACAGAAGCTTTGCAAGAGTACTTTTTCCACAGCCGGATTCTCCCACAACAGCCACAAAACTTCCTTTTTTTACTTCCATAGAGAAATCCTCTAAAACGGATCTATCCTCCTCATATCCAAAGCTTACATTCCTTACAGACAGGAGCACATCCGAATCTTTGATCCTGCCTTTTTCATCTTCCTCCCTATTCCACTCCCACTGCTCCGGCTCCTCCTCCATATCAAGGAATTCAAATATCTTCTCTGCATTGGCAATACAATTCATCATCTGAGGCAAATATTGCCCAATATCCAGAAAGACATTGCGGAATACGCCATATAATGCATAAAGCGCCGTCAATTCGCCAAGGCTCACTCTACCCATTGACACAAACCAGATACCCAGACCCAAAAATGCCAGCGCTCCGATCAGATCAAACATACCATTTAAGCTTTCAAGACCTGCCGACAGGTGATTTGTGCTTTTTTGAATACGAAAATACTCCTCGCCTTCCTTCTCGTATTCCATTATCAGCCTTGCCCTGACAGGGAAAATTTTTATCAACTCCATGCCCGTTAATATATTAGATAACTTCTCCATTATCTTGCTGTTTGTTTCAGAAAGAAGCTTGCCTGCTCTTTTCATAGGATTTGCAAAAAAACTATTTGCCAAAAAAGACAACAAGCTTACCCCTATCAGGCAGAGCGTAAGCTCCCAACTAAAATAAAGCATAGGAATCAAATACATCACCGTCGAGAGCAATGACGAGAGCAGACGGCGAAGCCTTGACGTATAGATATCCGACGCCTTCTGCGTGTCATAAATCAGCCTTGACATAAATTCACTGCTGTGATTTTTCTCATAATAAGACATAGGCAGCCGCATCGCCTTTGAAAAAACAAGCTTTTCAACCTTTCCGACCCCTGTCCTTCCCTCGATGTTATAATGAATAATCCCAAAGCGCCATAACAGCAGCCCAAATACAAAAACCGCAAAATTTCCAAACACCAAAAGCAGAATATGCTCCACATTGCCTGTCTGCGCTGCTGTGACTATATTTTTAATTAGATAGGAATTTGCTATTTTGCGTCCGGCATCTCCTATTGTCGAGAGCACGATGGCACCCAAATAGATGGGAAGCCTGTCACCCATCAGTTTCATAAATCGAATAAACGTCTTATACATCTTCTCACAGCTCCTTACCCTTTTGCGTACAATTCCGCATAGATTCCCTGTTTCCCTAAAAGCTCCTCATGATTTCCCATCTCCGCAATTTTTCCGTCTTTCACCACATAAATTCTCTTTGCATTTTTTACTGTGGAAAGCCGATGCGCTATCACAATCACGGTTCTTCCAGCCGCTATTTTATCCACCGCTTCCTGTATTTTCTCCTCTGCTTCCATATCCACAGCGGCCGTTGGCTCATCCAGAAGCAAAATAGGCGCGTCCTTTAAAAATGCCCTCGCTATCGATATCCTCTGCCTCTGCCCTCCCGAAAGACGCACGCCGCGCTCGCCGACCAGCGTCTCATACCCTTCGGGAAGCTGCATAATAAAATCATGGATATTTGCATTTTTACATGCCCTCACCACTTCCTCTTCCGTGGCATCTTCCTTTCCACAGATCACATTCTGTCTGATCGTTCCGGGAAACAAAAATACATTCTGTGAAACCTCTGAAAAATAGCTTCTTGCCGCATCCAGATTCCACTCCTCAATGGAGTGTCCAAAAAGCTTATATTGTCCTGCCTTCTTCTCATATAAACCACAAAGAAGCTTGAAAATCGTTGTTTTTCCTTCACCAGAACCCCCGACAAAAGCTATCTGTTCCCCTATCCCGACGGAAAAACTAATTCCATTTAATACCGCGTGCTCCTTATTGCTGTCATAACTAAATACCACATTTTCCCACTCAATCGCCGAGCTCATAGCATCATCCAGATTTTTATGTATATAATATTTGCTTACAATGCTGCCATCCACTCTTTCTTCTTTCTGGTTGTAAATTTCCTGTATCCTTTTTAAAGAAACACCAACCTCACGGATATCATTCGCACAGAAGACAATATCGCCAATCGGAGCTAAAATCCGGTTAAGCATCACGGTAAAGGCAAGCATATCTCCAACGGAAATCCTATTTTGCATAATTTCATGCAGTGCAAAAAGATAACAGAAAATAACAGGGATTGTGGTAATCACATTTTTTAACACCCATCCAAGAGAGGATATTCTTGTACTTTTGCAGGCCTGTGCCACCATATTATCAATCACCGTATCCATTCCCTGCTTTTGCACCCCATAAAGATTATAACTTCTGCCAACCACAATACCCTGAATTGCGTCATATGCCAACTCGGTGCGCTCATCCATATGCGTGCGCAGCTTTCTTGTCAGCTCCGCCAGCTTTTTTGACAGCCTATCCGCGACTAGCAACATAATGGGATAACTCGTAAATAACACGACAATCAGCATAACATCCATCTCAATCAAATACACTGTCACGGTCATCACAGTAATGATATTTACAAGAAGTCCGGGAAGAATCTCTGAGAAAAACCGCCCCATTTCCTCCATATCAGACACTAGCCTTGTAACAATACTTCCCGTTCCTTTCTCATCAAAATAAGCAAAAGGCAGTTTAACCAGATGCTTACCAAGCGATGCACGCACCTCTTTCTGCACCATCGCGCTGTAATGCTTTTCGCATATTCCTTTTACATAGGCAGTGACCGCTCCCAGCACCACCATCCAAAACAAAGGAACCATAAATTGAGAAAAATCCACTTGTTGACCAGAAAGCATCTGATCTGTCGCTTTTGCAATATAATCATTCCCCACAATAACAATTTCATTATATCCAAACGCAAAAAGAAGAAATAACAACAGCATATATCCGTTGCGAAAACCTGCTTTTACCATTTTACCGTCCCCTCCATCCATACCTTTGCATCGGGATACTCATCATCCCTTTCGATCGTCCCCATCACATAGCACTTATGATGTCTTTCAATGATTTTTACCGCTCTGTCGCACTGTTCTCTCGGCACCACCAGCATCATACTGATTCCAAGCGAAAAATTCTCCAAAAAACATTCTCGGTCCATCATATTTAAGTGATACAGATATTGAAACAATGCCGGAACCGGCAAAGATAAAATAGAAATTCCTGCACCTAAACCCTTCGGCATACCCTTGTAGCATCTCCGATTAAAAAGAGAGCGGTTTATGCCGAAAATACCATGAATTAGATTATGTTTTATCAGCTCATTTATTACATTCACATAGGAGCAATTCGGCTTCATCATCTCATCCATAAAAACATGATTTTCATCTATTTTTGCATATGCGATCTCAGGTCTTCTATCAAGAATTACTTTGATAAATGGATAGCTAATCGATGATATCCCTTCTGTATGCAGCCCAATCACAACATCTCCCTCCACAATGCGATCTCCCGTTATTATCTTCTTTCTATCCACAACACCTATCACCAAAGCGCCTAACCTATATTCCCCCGCATGATAGTTGACGGCTTGAGCTGCCACCTCCAGCCCCGCAAACAGAATTCCGCTGCTCTCGCAGGCATCCTTGAACGCTTCTCCCATACTAAGGATTTGACTGCTGTCATTATTTCCACAAACCATATTCGCCTGAAAAATCATAGGTTTCACTCCAAATTGTATTAAATTATTCGCCGCATTAGACACCAGATCCATGCATATTTCCCTGTCATATCCATTTTCCACAGCAAAGCGTTCCTTCGATCCGGGAACATGATTTGCAAATACAAATACCATCTCCTCCGTCTCCATAGCGTCCAGCTTAAAAAATACCGGATCTGTGCTTTTTGCATGAAGCAGCGCCTCATCCTTGGTGATCAGGCTTTCTAACCTGTCCTTAACCATATGAAGCTTTTTGACATCCAGACCTGTGTCCATATAGCTGATAACCTTTCTTTCCCCAGAAAGCCCATTTAACAGTAAATCAACGCTTGTTTCCAGCACCTGCGCAATATCATACATCATATCCACCGACGGCAGGCTGATTCCCTGTTCCCACCGTGAGACAGCCTGATACGATACATTTAAAATATCTGCAAGATGCTTCTGCGTCATCCCTTTCACTTTCCTCTGCTCTGAAATTGCTCTTCCTACCTTTTCCCTGTCAAGCATAATAGCCCCCTATGTTTTTGTTATCTCATTTAGTATTTCCCAGATTTCATTCAAACACCCATAGAATAAAAACTGCTTTACAACATTTTGAATCATATATACTTTATCCAAACATGATAAATTGGTCTAATAAAATATTATCATACGAAACATTTATTAACAATCAACGAGATATTGAGCTGGTTACAGATACTCAATTACTATAAGTTATTGTAAAAGTGATTCGTATAATCATTTTTGAGAAAGGTCCGCGCAGAGAATCGCCTATAGTCCTCCGTCACCC
>CAMWWW010000104.1 GCA_947178015.1 uncultured Clostridia bacterium | reverse complement strand
GCAGCAATAGATGGACAGGACGTCCATCTAAGGCTTCTCTGCGGCAGGGACGCCGCATAGAAGCCGGTTGCGGAAAAAACGAAAATCTATAGCAGAACACTTAGAATCCGCCTGTTTTCGGAGCTCGGAGCAGAAGATGACCGCTCACTCTCTATGCGTCCCATTTTATATTTTCTTTCCTTCAAAAGATACTTCAATTCCGCAAAACTCAGTGTCAAATCCCCTTACACAAGAATATAGTAATAAAGAAAAAGAAAACAGGAGCAAAAACAACAATGGATTACAGAGATCAAGAATATGACCGTTCAGAGGAAAGATATTCAGGAAATAAAAAATTATACTGCGATTTATGCTTCCGCCGCTGCCGCGGGATTTATCATGTAATAGAAAAAGGAGACACCCTCTATAGCCTTGGAAAACGCTATCACGTATCTGTCTCCGATCTGATGCGCGCCAACCCTTATGTCAATGTTTATAACCTGAGAATAGGAGAAGAGCTGTGCATCCCAGTGCGTCCGCGCCCCAGAATGGACAACGACATGGACGAAGAAGACTGGGAAGACTATATGGAGGACTACACAGAAGATATGGCGCAGGCAAGAGAGAGACAGTGGATGAACAGGATGCCGGATACCATGTCAGAGATGGAGAGAACCTCTATGCCGGAAAACAGAAGGAGGCAGGAATATGTGAGCGAGGAGGAGGTCGAAGAAAAACGCCGGTCCAATATGGCGAACCGATTTTCCGAGAACGATTCCATCCGAGATGTGCTTGATAAAACAGGGCTTACCATGTCAGACTTCATGGAATTTTTATCCAAAAAGATGGATTGACAAACAAAAGTATAGCACCTATAATATAATATGCCATAGTATAAGAGCGTGCCTAACTGCCATGTTTCACGGATGTGCAGCACAATCCGGTGAATTGCGGTTGGGCACGCTTTGGAGATGGAGTATAGGTGCATAAAAGCAGGGATCTCTTTTGCTGATGTTTGAACTGCGCAAAAGTGGAAATACTAACAGATAATGCTATGGGAAGGATTTCCAACCAAAAAGAAAGAAGGATGCAGATGAAGCTGTTAAATAAACTAGAAAGAAAATTTGGAAAATATGCGATCAGGAATATTTCCTTAATATTAATTATGTGTTATGCCGCTGGATATCTTTTTCAGATGGTAAATCCCAATATTATACTTCTTTTGTATCTGAATCCATATCTTATTTTCCGGGGACAGATCTGGCGTCTGTTTACATGGATTTTAATTCCTCCAGAGTCCTTTTCTTTTCTAACGCTTTTAATGCTTTATTTTTATTATTCTCTGGGAACCAATCTGGAGCGTACATGGGGTACTTTTCGGTATAATGTATATTTGCTGTCCGGCATGTTGTTCACGGTTCTTGGAAGTTTCCTGCTGTTTGGTTATGTCTGTTTGTCGGCGGGAGGAGTTCCGTCAGAGTTAAGCCTTAAGGGCATGGATGGTATGCTGGCGGGGTATATGTATTTTGGAGGATTTAGCACCTATTATATTAATATGTCCATCTTTCTGGCTTATGCCATGACCTTTCCTAATATGCAAGTGCTTTTGTTCTTCTTTGTTCCGATCAAGGTGAAGGTTTTGGGAATTATCTATGCATTAATGCTGGTGTTCAGCTTTTTTACAAGTGGAGTGGGAGCACAGTTTGTGATTGGGGCGTCGCTGCTCAATACGCTGGTGTTCTTCCTTATGACAAGAAATTATCGAAGGGTTGATCCAAGGGAGATACACCGCAGGAGAACTTATCAGAGGCAGGTAAAGATGCCAAAGGGTGTCACAAAGCACAAATGTGCTATCTGCGGGCGAACGGAGCTTGACGGAGAGGATCTGGAATTCCGATTTTGTTCCAAATGTAATGGAAATTATGAGTATTGCAGAGAGCATTTATTTACGCATCAGCATGTTCAATAAATGATGGAGGGAATCAGTGAATGAAAAAAACAAAAATTATCTGTACGATGGGACCAAACACAGATGACCGTGAGATGATGAAGCAGCTTGCCGAAAATGGGATGGACATTGCCCGTTTTAATTTCTCCCACGGCGATTATGATGAACAGCTTGAGCGGATTCGGTTGCTTAAAAGTGTGAGAGAGGAGCTGGGGCTGCCGATTGCCATGCTTCTTGATACAAAGGGGCCGGAGATTCGGACAGGGCTTTTGAAGGATGGAAAGAAAGTAGTATTAAAAGAGGGAGAGACTTACACCCTGACGACAAAGGAGATTGTGGGCGATGAGACCATCGGTCATATCAGCTATGAGGGGCTGCCTGCGGATCTGGAGATTGGGAATAAGATTCTGATAGATGATGGTTTAATTGAGCTTGAGGTGACGGCGCTTGCTGAGACGGATATTGTGTGCAGGATTATTAACGGCGGCGAGCTGGGCATGAGAAAGGGCGTGAATGTGCCAAATGTCAGTATTAAGCTTCCGGGTATTACCGAAAAGGATAAAGAGGATATTTTATTTGGCATAGAGCAGGGCTTTGATTTTATCGCGGCATCTTTTGTGAGAAATGCAGCGTGCATTAATGAGATCAAGGAGCTTTTGCGGGAATATCATGCGGATATTTCTGTGATTGCCAAGATTGAAAATGCAGAAGGGGTGGCTCATCTTGACGAGATTATTATGGCTTCCGACGGGATTATGGTGGCGCGCGGGGATCTTGGCGTGGAGATTCCGCCGGAGGAGGTTCCCTATATTCAGAAGCAGATGATACAAAAGTGCAACGATAGTTATAAGCCGGTGATCACAGCAACGCAGATGCTGGATTCTATGATCCGCAATCCAAGACCTACAAGGGCGGAGGTCGCGGACGTGGCAAATGCAATCTACGATGGCACAGATGCGATAATGTTGTCAGGGGAGACTGCCATGGGGAAATATCCGGTGGAGGCTCTTAAGATGATGGCGGAGATTGCCAGAACCACAGAATCTCATCTCAATTATAGTGAGATTTTGGAGAAGAAGAGAGCGTTCAGCAAAAGTAGTATATCTACGGCGGTCAGCTATGCCTCGGTGGCAACCGCATACCGCATGAACGCAAAAGCGATTATCACGCCAAGTTATTCTGGTTTTACGGCGAGACAGGTGTCAAAGTTTAAGCCGCAGCAGCTTTTGATCGGCTTGTCGCCGGATGAGCGAATTTTGCGCCGTATGCAGATTTACTGGGGTGTGATTCCGATTAAGTCGGAGGAGGAGAAATCCACAGATGCCATTATTATGAGCGCGCTGAAACTTGTGAAGGAACATGGTTATGTAAAGGAGCGCGATATGGTGATTGTCACCGCGGGAGTGGCTGCCAACAGCGGGCACAGCGGCGGTGTTACAAATATTATGAAGATAGAGACCATATAGGAGGACGAGATGTCAGAGCTAGGACGAATTGCTAAAGATATAGAAAAGAGAAAAAATTTGGAGCTGAATCTTCCAAAATATATGAATACCATGCATACCTTATATCACCGGTTTGCATACATTCATCTGGCGCTTAATTATTATACTTGTGGGGAGATGTTTGTGGAAGAGTCGGAACTGCCGGATTCTCTTAGAAAACTGGCAGCCAGAGTCCATGGAATAGTACAAGATGGGCTTCTTACCAATCTGCCTGCTGACAAGCTTGTGGAGCAGGTGAAGGAGATCGATAAAATTCGGACAGAGATTATTGAGGGTGTGACACTGCTGACAAGTTATGTGGACTGTCTTCAGATCTATGAATATGTGCTCAATCGCGTGGAATATCGATTTAATGATGCAGTATTTCCGTTCCGTTATCGCGATGGGAGTTTTACGCAGAGAATTATGCAGTATATCTTAAAGGATAAAGATCGGATGGTTATGCGCACAAAGGTCAGTCAGGTGATTGGGCAGCTTCCCATGCGCATGACCAAGCAGCGGTTTTTTGAGATTGTGAGAGAGAGCTTTTCTATGTATCTGGGAAGTGAGAAGGGCGATCTGGATGATCTGCTGTATATGCTCCGCACTTGTGCAGCGCTTGATGAGCCGAAGCAGGTGCCGGATGGATGGGAGAAAATTTTCAACGCTTATCGTAGATTGAAAAAGACAGATTATAAAGAGATAGCAGAGGAGGAATATAAGAAGTGCAGGGAAGAGCTTATTTCTGCGACGGAATATATTCATCTTATAAACAATATGTATCAGATGCTTCAGGAAGTTGTCAATGATATCTATATCTTGCTTCTCTCCATGCCATATGCACTGACCGAGACAAAAGAGTTGGAGAATTGTAAGACAATCCTTCAGTATGTTCAGGATCAGCTAAAAGCAGGTAAAGAAAATCCTTTTGCGGATGAGGAGGCAGAAAAGCTTTCGGAATCCTTTGAAAAGTTGGAAGGAAAGCAGGAGCAGCTCTATGAGATGTTCTCGGAGAACGATTATCTTTTGGATTCCATGGAGGATCTGACAGATACCATGAAGAGCATTATGGTTGATAAATTGTATCTGTCTCTTAGACAGATTGCAAAGCTGGCGTCGAGCAGCCGCTATATCGAGCTGCACAAAGAGAGGCAGACCGAGCCTGTGGAGGAAGAACATCTGGAGCAGATGTTTCGGAGTTTTATGGAGGATATGGAGACATCCTTTAAGAAAAATTCAAAGCTTGTAAATCGCGCAAGGATGGCGGCGGTGCTTCAGGCGCTCCCAGCATTTTTAAGAAATATGGATGAATGTCAGATGTATATCCAGCAAGCATTGATGAATTGTTCCGATCAGAAAGAGAAGCTTGCCTGCGTAGATCTGCTTTCAGAGTTGATGGAACAGTAGGCACAACTATGAGGTGGTATCGGAAATTGTATATAGGAGAGACGGCGAGAAAGGACAGATACCGCATTGTCGGCAAGGTCAAGCACAGACGCCCTCAGAGAGATGCATATCTGATTACGCTTGCTACAAATGAAAAAAATCTTCTGGATATCTATCCGGCAAATACGATGCTGTGGCGATATTTTTACAAAAGCAGTATTCTGATAGTGGGCATTGCGGGAAACCATGAGGAGGCGGTGGAGCTGGCCTGCCATATGATCGCGCAGGTATACCGGGAGACGGGAGGCTTTGACGTAAGGGATTACTTTGAGGAGCACGGCAGCAGGAAACAATAGCCTGACAACAATAAGGGGAGAGGACATGCTACATATATTAGGTATGATATTAAAAATAACAGGAATTCTGTTGGGAAGCATACTTGGTATGATTTTGCTGCTCTCCCTTCTTATTCTTTTTGTTTCCATTCGTTACCGTGTAAATGGCAGCTATGGACAGAAGGACACAAAGGATCTGGATGTAAAGGCAAGGATCTCGTGGCTGTTCTCAATTGTTATCGTTGACATTGCCTACGATGGCAGAGAAACTTCGCAGAAGATAAGGATATTTGGCATCCCTCTGGGAAGAAAAAAATCCGCTGCCAGTACAAGACCAGAAAACATACCAGAGAAAACACAAAATACAGAAAAAGAAGAAAATGCAGAAACAAACCAGAGTACAAAAAAAGAACAAGCATATATTACAGAAAAAGAACATAAAACAGAAAAAGAGCAAAATTCACAAAACGAAAAGCTCATAGAAAAAGAACAACACACAGAAGAAATACAACAAAGGGAACATACGCAAAAATCCCATCAAGAGCAAGAGCCAGAAGCAGAACAAAAAGAAAAGCGCAGAAGGTTTTCTTTGACAGAAAAGCTGCGTCAGTTAAGAGAAAAGATAAAAGCAGCGAAGAAAACGATTCATGATAAAATTGTGAATATCAAGGAAAAGATAACACAGGTTCACGCTATTTTGACAGATGAGAAGAACAAAGAGGCCCTTCGCCTGATAGGAAGACAGCTTCGCTATTTGTGGAAGCATATAAAACCCAAAAAGCTCTCTGTTATATGCCGGTTTGGCTTTGACGATCCGGCGCTGACAGGGCAGGCACTGGCGGCTGCATCTGTGCTGTATCCATATTACAGGAATCGTATTCAGCTATATCCGAATTTTGAACAAAAGATATTTTCAGGAGAAGCATATGTAAAAGGCAGAATACGAATCTTTCCCATGGTTCTGATTATAATAAGACTATGGAAAAATAAGCAGATACGCAGCATGGTAAAAAAATGGATGAAAAAGAATTCATGAAATAGGAGGAAGAACGATGTCAGAAAATAATATGTTCAACACAACAGTGGAGTCATTGTTTAAAGGAATGGACGGCTTTATAACAACCAAGACGGTGGTGGGCGACGCCATACATGTGGGCGATACCATTATCCTGCCGCTTGTGGACGTAAGCTTTGGCGTGGGCGCAGGAGCTTTCTCCGAGGACAAAAAAAACAACGGTGCAGGCGGAATGGGAGGAAAAATCAGTCCAAGCGCAGTTCTGGTAATTCAGAATGGAACCACAAAGTTAGTCAACGTAAAAAATCAAGATGGCTTGACAAAGGTATTAGATATGGTGCCTGACTTTGTCAACCGATTTACAGCAGGAAAAGAAACAGCCGCTTCAGAGGAAAACGTGGAAGAGGAGAAGAAGGACTAAAATATTGTTATCAGAGATAAGTCTCCGGCATACTATATAGAGTAATCATGTGCCGGAGGCTTTATATGTGTCGGATGATTGGCTTTATCCTGTTCTGGGTGGCAGTGGGGATTGCGTTCTCGCTCTGCTTCCGCAGTCCAGTGTTCAGGACCTTGTTGGCGCTGGTGCTGCTGGTGTGCGGATTTAACCTTTTTTGCAAATAAATATAACAGAATAGAAAATAAAACAGACATATCGGAAGGATGTGAATCACGGACCCGATATGTCTGTTCTGTTTTTCAATAATTTTTCCCGAAGAATAAGGATATTCCTCCCGACAGCCTTATGCGCGCTCAACAGCACCACTTCTTAAGCATGAAGTACAAACATACATCTTTTTCGATGCACCGTTCACCTTGACACGCACAGATTTAATATTAGGCTTCCACATGGTGTTCGTTTTTCTATTAGAATGACTCACATTGTGGCCGAACTGGACACCCTTACCACAAATATTACACTTTGCCATGACTGCACCTCCTCACATCTGTACCTATTCGATCCAAAAAGGACCCATAACATTGCTTATTCTATCAGATATTTAGGAATAATGCAAGTAGAAAATAAAAAAATGTGAGATATTTGGATAGTACATTCTATGAAAGGGGGGGGGAGTACGAAATCATGTTCGAGGGAGGTCAACATAACCCGCCCGCTATTTCCTCCGTCACCCCGCTCTCACTTAGTGAAAAACGTAGCGGGCGCTAGATTCGTGAGAAACCTCATCAAGCTCCGATGTTTTTCAATAGGTTCCTTGAGGAAAATAGCGGGCTGGCTATGTTACTATTATCCGTATTCCAGAATTTTTTTCAAACATGTTTTTGTACACATCAGCGAATAATGAATTTGTAATATTTCTAAATTATGAAATATCATAACTTATTGTAAATGCGATTCGTGTAATCATGTTCGAGAAAGGTCCGCATAGCCAGC
>CAMWWW010000103.1 GCA_947178015.1 uncultured Clostridia bacterium | reverse complement strand
AAATAAATTAAAAAAATATATAATAGAGTTAAAATATTTTAATAAAAATTATAAGTTTTTTTGTTACTATTATACAATATCATTGTTTTCATTACAAATGTTTGTTGTCAATAAACATATTTCCTTGTGTGCCGGACATGACTCTTCCTGCACAGTGTAAAACTTTGTTATTTGCTGCTCTGTACAAAAATGCGTATGGTTTGCATTGATTTCTGAACCATACGCATTTTGTTATTATCTTATACGGATTTTAAACTTTTGGGTAATCTATTTTTTACTTGAAACAAGAGAGGGTTGTATCATCTCCATTTTCTGCTATTTTCTACATAACATCTCGGATAAGGCGCAGTGCATTTTTATATGCCAGCTTCTCTATCTGTCTTATTGAGAAACCTTCTTTTTCAAGCTGGTCAAATAATTTTGCCATCTCTGATGGCGTCCCTATCTCCAGACTTCCACTGATGCCGTCAAAGTCCGTTCCAAGTGCCACAAAGTCCTCTCCACCCTGCTTTACCATATGTTTGATGTGGGCAACCAGCCCGGCAAGTGTGCTCTCCTCTGTTTTTGCATCCTTCTGCAAAAATGCACCATAAAAATTTACGCCTGCAACGCCGCCAATCTCTGCAAGCTTCTGTATCATATCATCCGTCAAATTTCTTGGATGAGGGCACAGTGCACGCGCATTGGAATGAGAAGCCACCAGCGGTTTTTTTGACAAACGAACTGCATCGTAAAATCCGCCATCCGATAGATGGGAGACATCAATTAACATACCAAGCTCATTCATATACCTCACCGCCTCGCAGCCAAAGGAAGTCAGCCCCCGCTCCATCATCGCTCTGTCCCTAGAGTTGGGCGCGCCAAAGCAATTCTCATAATTCCATGTAAGGCTTATAAGCCGCACTCCATCCTGATAAAATCTCTGAATATTCGAAAGTTTTCCCTGCACATGTCTTCCATCCTCAATGGTGAGAAATGCCGACAACTTTCCTTCTTGGAAATTTTTCTCCGCCTCCGCCGCGCTGCCTGCAAATGCAATGCAATCTTGATGCTTGTCAAGAGAATGATAGAACAGATTTTTTAAAGACTGATAATATACCTCATCCTCCGGCATCCACTCTCTGCTCTGAGGAGGAAAAAACATCGCAAAAAACTGGCCATACATCCCCGCCTCTTTCATGCGGCGAATATCCAGCATCCCCTCTGGAACCTCATAGATATCCTCCTTCTTTTTCAAAAATCCAAGCTCTAATGTATCGCAATGCAAATCTAAATACGGTATCATATCCAACCACCTTTTTCTCTTATGCATATGCAATTCCCATTCCTTGCATACCATACGACGACAAAATATTTTTTTACATAAAATCCGCTTAACTGCATATTCTTTTTATGAGGTAAACGATTATGAAACACTTAAAACGCTCTGTTATAATTGGTATCCTTTTTGTTATGATCACAGGCTCACTGGCCCATTTTCTATATCATTGGTCCGGGGAGCATAGTATCGTTGGTCTTTTCACGCCAGTTAATGAGTCCATATGGGAACATATGAAATTGTTATTTTTCCCCATGCTGTTGTACTCTCTTTTTATGATGGTTATATGGAAAGAACAATACCCTTGTATTGTTTCTTCTCTCTGCTTTGGAATTGTAGTGGGAACCTTGCTGATTCCATTTTTTTATTACACCTATTCGTCTCTTCTTGGCAGAGATCTCTTTCTTTTTGATATCAGCCTATTTGTAATAAGCATTTTGATCTCATTCTGGCTCTCCTACAAGCTTTCTCTTTCTTGTAGACTTAAGCCCTATACGCATCTTTTAATCGGCTTAGTAGGTATTCTTTTTCTATGTTTTCTACTTTTTACCTACCATCCTCCAAACCAAAAGATTTTTGAAGATCCCACTATTTCTCAAAATAAAGAAATCGGTCTCTGATCCTTGCAAGCCTTTCCTAAAAAAGAAAGGCTTGTCTGGATTTCGTTATCATTAAATCGTCACGATTACCCCTCCATCGTTTGCATACATGGTACTGACACCCGCCGTATCAAGAATAATCGTTTCCTTTACCTTTATCTTAGACAAGATCATATCTTTTACAAGCTCTGCGCGTTCAGGACAGTTACAGTGAGAAATCATAAGGCGCTTCTGCTCTGCATCTTTCACATCCTGTACCACAATATCTGCCATTCTGACAAGAGCCTTGTTAATTCCCCTCATCTGATCCAGCTTGCAGATATTTCCATCTGGCGTTGCCCCCATAACGGGCTTAATGCTGAGCACATTGGCAATAATTGCTTGGAGATTGGTCAGTCTTCCGTTCTTTTTCAGCGTATCTAGTGTTTCCAGCACAAAATAGGTATTCATCGCCTCTATAAACGCTTCCACCTTTTCTACAATCTCCTCGAAAGCGGCTCCCTGATCGGCAAGCTCCTTCACTCTATAGGCAATTTGCGTCTCTCCCACCGAGGCGGAGCGGGAATTGAATATATACACTTTGGTTTCCTTATTCTCTTCCTCAAATAATTTTTTTCCCAAAACGGCACTATTATAAGACCCGCTTAACTGTTCTGAGAGGGTGACAACAAAGACACAATCGTATCCGCCTCTATACGCCTGCATATAGCGCTCTGGAGAAGGACATGCTGACTTTGGACAATTGGGCGAAGCGTTGACCTTTTTAATAAAGTCCTTCTGATCAAATGTATCATCATCCACTATCTGAAACTCATCTACCATCAGCGTAAGTGGTATTAACTCAAATTCCGGCTGACTTTTTAATTCAACGGGAAGCTCCCCACAACTATCCATTACTATTTTATAGTTCATAATACGTTCCTCCATATACATAGGATACGCAGTGCCATTTCATTTAAGAAGCAGCACTGCGATTGATGTAGTTTTCATTACTATATATAATAGCACACAAAACAGGTTTTGAAAAGTATTATTTACTATATTATGTGGTTTTTTATAAAATCTAAGCAAAAAAAGCTCGCATCAGGCTGCACAGGCTTTCTTGATCCTTTGCCCCCATTGTCTCCACTGCCGAATGCATCGCAAGTATTGGCGCTCCCATATCCACAGTTCTTATTACAAGCTGGCTGGAAAGAAGGCTTCCTATGGTAGAACCACCCAGTATATCCGATCGATTGACAAATCGTTTGCAATCGATCTTATTCTTTTTGCATATCTGCTCCACAACAGCCACCGCCCAGCAATCTGTCGCATACCGCTGTGTGCCGGACTGTTTGATTGCCACGCCTTCATTGAGACATATCTGATTGGTAATATCACATTTTTCAGGATGGTTTGGATGAAGCGCATGTGCCACATCAACAGACAACATCATTCCTCCAGCCAGACCATTTAGATATTCCTCTCTTGTCTCGCCCAAAGACACATATAATTTCTCCAAGACATATGCTAACAGTGCGGAATCTCCTCCCTGCTTTGTCTTGCTGCCAACCTCTTCATTATCAAAAAGCGCGATCAGATTAATCCCATCCGCACGGGCGCCTCCTATCAAGCCATTGATACAAGCATGTACACTGGAAATATTATCGATCCTCGGCGAAGTGATGATATTCTTGTCAAATCCTGTAATGGTCGGCTTATCCATAGCATAAAGATTTAGCTCATAATCAAGGATATCCTTTGTCTCCACAGAAAGCTCTTTCGCCAGCTCTTTTATAAACCAGTTTCCATCTTTTTTCGTGCCGCACAGAGGAAGCAGGTCAATCTGCCGATTCAGCTCTACTCCCTCATTGACCTTTCGGTTCATATGAATGGCAAGATTGGGAATGACGCAGACAGGACGTTTAAAATCCACCAGCCGTATCACCGGCTCAAACACTTTTTTGCTGCGCAGCGCCACACGCCCCGCGATAGACAGCGGCCTGTCAAGCCATGTATTTAAAATGGGGCCACCGTAGACCTCCACATTAAGCACCGCATAGCTGCCCGCCCTCTCCGGCAAAGGCTTTATCTTAAGGCACGGCCAATCTGTATGCGCCGCCTCGATCCGAAGCATATCTCCGGTTTGTCTCTGCTCTCCCACCGTAAACCCAATTAAAGTGGAACCATAAGCGCGAAGATAGTATTTTCCTCCTCTGCTAAGGCTCCATGTTTTATCCAAAAAAAGCTCTGAAAATCCCGCCTTATCAAGCTGTGCGGCAGCCTCCTCCACCGCATGAAACGGCGACACACTTTTCTCTAGCATTTTACAAAATTGTTTTATATCCGATCCCATCCTTCTCCTCTTTCTGCGCCATTATCCTTTTTCCTCTGTGTAGCGCAAACTTATATTCTTTACTCTTCACAGGCTATCTCTGCCTGTTTTAAAAATTTCTCAAGTCTTTGATCCCAAAAACGCTCCAACGATTTATCCATAGTAAAAAGCTTCATGGATACTCCGCTGGTCAGCATCAGCTTCTGATTTTCATAACGAACATTAAAAAACAAGCCTTCAACATCTGACGTCTGATAGGACAGCCCGCTCTTTATCAAAAGCTTCTCCGTGCCTCCCTCCGCCATCCGAAACACCAGCTTCATGCTCTCAGGCGTTTTCTTTCCCTTAATCATTTGAAAACAAATCTGCCTCAAGCTTCCCCATCGGCATATCTGCTTTTCCGCAAGCTCCTCCCATTCCTCCTTGGTATAATATTCCTCACGGATGTGCCCGTCGATCATAAAGGTATTGGATGTGACAATCACAGCCTCCACAAGCTGAAATCCGTCAAAAGTATCTTTTAAAAACAGCTTTTCCATAAAATCTCTAACATCTGAAACCGTACAAGCTAACATTCCCCTCCTCCTTACTATTCTCAACATGGATTCTTTTGTATCATCTGACAACAGCTACTGCAAATAAATTGGATTTTGCAAATGATTTTCTCTGTATTACATCCCTGCTTTTATAAAATGGGAAAGCCATCCTCTATTAAATCCGATTACTTCAATATAGCACATTCCCAGTTGTAAAGCAATCCATTTACCATCTTTTCCGATGTGTTAGCACTCTTTTGAAATGAGTGCTAATTTCTTCTTGACATTTGTAACATCCCGTACTAATATAGTAAACAATAAGAAAGTAACATACTAATTTATAAATTTTATAAATCAAAAGGAGTGTTTAGACATGGAAAAGCATGGAAGCCTTTCAATTAGCAGTGAAAATATTTTTCCAATTATCAAGAAATGGATGTATTCCGATCATGACATTTTTGTGCGCGAGCTGATTTCTAACGGCTGTGATGCTATCACCAAGCTTAAAAAGCTGGACATGATGGGCGAGTACAGCATCCCGGAGGATCACAAATTTAAAGTTCAGGTCATCGTAAATCCAGAAGAAAAGACCCTAAAGTTTATTGATAATGGTCTTGGCATGACCGCTGAGGAAGTCGAAGAATACATCAACCAGATCGCCTTTTCCGGCGCTACGGATTTTCTTTCCAAGTATAAGGACAAAACCAATGAAGATCAGATTATAGGACATTTTGGTCTTGGCTTTTACTCTGCTTTTATGGTAGCGGATGAGGTTCACATTGACACACTCTCCTACAAAGAGGACGCACAGCCAGTTCACTGGGAATGTGACGGCGGAACAGAATATAGCATGTCTGCCGGAAGCCGCACAGAAGTCGGAACAGAAATCACGCTGTTTTTAAATGAGGATTGCGTAGAATTCTCCAATGAATACCGCGTCCGTGAGGTTCTCGAAAAATACTGTTCCTTTATGCCAACTGAGATCTATCTTAACAAGGCAAATGCAGAGACAGAATACGAAACCATCGACAAGGAAGATCTGCGCGACACCGATACCATTGTGGAAACCATCCACACAGAGCCTAAGACGGAGGAAAAAGAAAAGGAGGATGGAACCAAGGAAACAGTAGAAGTTTCCCCTGCCAAGGACGAATATAAAATTATCAAACGTCCCGTCCCCATCAATGATATTCACCCTCTCTGGGGCAAGCACCCAAATGAATGTACAGAGGAGGAATACAAAGAATTTTACCGCACAGTATTCCGTGATTACAAGGAACCTTTGTTCTGGATTCACCTAAATATGGATTATCCATTTAACCTAAAGGGCATACTCTACTTCCCGAAGATCAATACCGAATATGATTCCATTGAAGGAACCATTAAATTATACAACAATCAGGTCTTTATCGCTGACAATATCAAAGAAGTGATCCCTGAATTCCTGATGCTTTTAAAGGGTGTGATTGACTGTCCAGATCTGCCGCTCAATGTATCCAGAAGCGCCCTGCAAAATGATGGATTTGTAAAGAAAATTGCGGATTATATTACAAAGAAGGTTGCGGACAAACTGTCTGGCATGTGCAAAACAGAGAAAGAATCCTATGAAAAATACTGGGATGACATCAGTCCATTTATTAAATTCGGCTGTCTGAAAGACGACAAATTCTGTGAGAAGATGAATGATTATATTCTCTTTAAAGATCTCGACGGAAACTATCTTACCCTTCCTGACGCACTGAAGGTAAACGATGACGTTGAAAAAGTCGAGGACAACGCAGAAGGGGAAGATGCGGCTAAGACAGAAGACCATACCGCAGAATCTACAGATACTAGCGAAGACGAAAAAGAAGAAGAGAAAAAGCGCACCATCTTCTATGTCACCGATGAAGTGCAGCAGGGACAGTACATTAAAATGTTCAAAGAGCAAGGACTGACCGCCTTTATTCTGACTCACAACATCGATCAGCCATTTATCAATCATTTGGAACAGAAGAATGAAAAGATTCACTTCCAAAGAATCGACGCCGATCTGACAGAGGAATTTAAGGAGGAAATTGACACAGAAGCTCTTAAAGCAGATATTGACTCCCTCACCGATATTTTCCGCAAGGCGCTGAACAATGACAAGCTGGATGTAAAGGTAGAAAAGCTTAAAAATGCAGATGTCTCCTCTATGATCACCTTATCCGAGGAAAGCCGCCGCATGCAAGAAATGATGCGTATGTACAACATGTACGGCATGGATTCCTCCCCATTCGGCGAATCTGCGACATTAGTTTTAAATTACAATAACTCTCTGGTTCAATATATCTTAAATCACAAGGATTCCGAGCATGTGCCAATGATGTGCGAGCAGCTCTACGATCTTGCTATGATAAGCAACAAACCACTAAAGCCAGAGGCAATGAGCAGCTTTATCAAGAGAAGCAACGACATTATGATGCTGCTCGCAAAAGAATAATCCTTCGCAGCTTCTATCACGATAACAGATCGAAAAACGGCATGACCAAACGCATGCCGTTTTTTAATTCCCAATTCATTTTTGTGTTCCTGATGCCTTCAATCTCAAACTCCTTGAATATTTATAAATCTTCATCGAAAAAGAGCTTTTCGCATCTGATCTAAAACTTTGGAATTAAAAAAGCTCTTCAAATATTTTAGCAGTTTCTTCGGACATGCACCGGGTGACGGTAAAGTTCAAGGACAATACATTTCCGTTTTTGTCCAGCCTCAAGGCTTTTTCCTTGCTCCTAGGGTAGCCGAAACGGAGAGCCGAGATTACTTCGTCGGGTAGGGGCCGAGGTTCAATGCTGCTTCCCTCATTCCCCCAGACCGCCCACTGGGAGCAGCAATTAA
>CAMWWW010000102.1 GCA_947178015.1 uncultured Clostridia bacterium | reverse complement strand
GAACTGGCTCATTGTCTTCAATCTTGCGATTCACAATAAAATAAGTACAGTCAACTGTGATCTCCGTGGGACCATACAGATTGGCAAACAATGCATCTGGCAGCCTGCGCATCCATATATTCAACTGTTTGGCAGGCATTACCTCCCCAGCAAACAAGATAGTTTTCAGGCAGTTAATATCACAATGCTCCAAAACTCCTATATCCGCCACCCGCGATAATACGGTTGGCACCCAAAAAACGGTGTTGATTTTCTGATCCCTTATATATTCCAACAGCCTGATGGGAAATGAAAATAGCATCTGAGGAATGATGTGAAGTTCTGCCCCATTTCGTATGGTCGAATAGATATCCAGAACAGAATTATCAAAATAAAATGGCGCCTGATTTCCAAATATAGTGCTGCTGTCAAATTGAAACGTCTCCGCCGCCCATTCTGTGTAATCTATCACAGAGCGGTGACTGATAATAACTCCCTTTGGTATTCCTGTTGAACCAGAGGTAAATAACACATAAAGAATATCTGTGTCAATCATCCGATTTTCAACAATACAAATCTGCTCTTGATCTCTTTGGTATGAGATAAGCTCCTCATAAAGCAATCCCTTTATGTCAATATTTCCATTCAACTTGCTAAGTTTTTCTATATTTTTCTTATCTGTAATCACTGCCTTAGGCCGAAATGTGGCAAAAATCTTTTCCACTCTCTCTTCTGGCATCTTGGTATCAATCACCGTATAATAATTACCCGAAATGGCAATTCCTAGAAATGCAATAATTGCATCTACACCTTTCTCCAGCATAACAGCGATAGGCTGCTTCAAAAGTCCCTCTGCAATCAGTCTGCTGGCAATGCTTTCTGCTTCCATGAAAAATTCCTGATAGCTGACTCTCCTTTTTTGATCTATCAAAGCTGTTTTATCAGGAAATCGTCTGGCAGCATCTCTTAGATATTCTGAAACATGTTTTATCATAATAAAGCATCCTTATCTCTCTTTTTGTATTTCCATTCTTCTTGCTCCATCAACAATGGGTAATTCTCCCACCCTCAAGTCCCATAGCATACTGATGAATCAAATCTTCATCGGTATATCCATCTGGCACAAAATAATTCGGATTTTCCCGCACAGCACGGATAATCTGCTGATAAGCGTCTGTTTCTGCAAGACAGGAAACAAAGCTGTCTCCAAATCTTTTCTTTTTTACATAGCCCTCTTCTATCAGCCTTTGTTCAAAATAATCATAGCTCTCTGGCAGCCTTACTCCATAACAGCGCGTGTGAATAGTCTGTGTTCTCTCCTCTACCTTCCCCTCCTCGTCTTTCACTCTTCCTTGAAAAGCCATATCAAACCGATAGGGCACGTCAAGCATTTTCTCAACATAATGCACATAGGTAAAGCACTCGCCCTGCCTTGCGCCGAGAAACAAAAACTTCACCCCATCCATTGTATGAAGAATATCAAACGCACTCCCTTCTCCAAGTGAATGATGTCCTACCTGCTCAAATCTTCTCTTTAAGCACAATGGCACAGAAACAGAAAGCAGTGGATCATGTGTGCGGTATCGCCCTTCCTTCCTGCGCACAAACTCACTGAACGCTCCCATGCTTGTCCTGCTCGCCCTCACATCAAAATCCTCTTTATTACAAAAGCTGTAGGTAAAAGCAGGGACAATCACATTTCGAACCTCAAGCTTTTCTATCACCTGATACAGTATGCCTAGATATTCTCTTCGATTAAAATCGGTTGGTGCTCTTCCAAATAGCAGATCCGAATGGATAAACAATGTCTCGCAGTCGTCTGCTCCGATCTCCTTAAGCACTGCAAGCACATCCTCAGCGCCATAACTTCTGTTATCCTTATCTATAAAAAGCGTGTTCATCATACTCCTCTTTTCTATGCTGCACATCGCGTTCTTTGTGATGAATCCCATCTAATCGCTTACTAGATAACCACCATCTACCACAAAATCCTGCCCTGTGATCCATCTGGCACGATCACTTAACAGATAAAGCGTCAATCCGCTCACATCCTCCACCTGCCCCAACCCTAGCAAATGCTTTTCCTTCACCGACTCTGAAATTCCTCTCTCATCAAAATCATGCTCTGTCAATCCTGTCAGGATCAATCCCGGACTGATGGTATTGATGCGGCTTCTCTGTCGATATAGCTCCTTTGCTAAAGTTCGTGCTGAAACCTGCAAGGATGCCTTTGCGGCGTTTAGAGCAAACTGCGCTGCTTCTCCTTTATGGGCGCAGACAGAGGAAATCAGCACATAGGAACTCTCTGGTGCTGCATATACTTTTTTGGATGCAAGCTGTATCAGCTTAATTCCGCTCCAAAAGCTTACATCCATAAGCTCCCGTGCTTCCTCCTCCTGATACTTCCGCAGAGGAGTGATATATAGGGAACCTGCCGCATGGACCGCTCCGTTGACCTTTCCAAACTTCTTTGTAAAAGCTCCAATATACGACTCCATTGCTTGATAATCCCTGACATCTGTTTTCGCTGGTATAATCTGACTTGGAAAATAAGACATTGTCTTTTCAAGGCGTCCACTATCCCGTCCAACCGCAAGCACCCGTCCGCCCGCTTTTGCAAGCTCAAGTGCAATCTGTCTTCCTATGCCAGAAGAAGCTCCAGTGACAATATAATTTTTCTCTTTAAATGTAAAACTAACCTCTTGACTCATATTTTTATGTTCTGTAACAACAAGCAATATAGCGAACTTTCTATATCCCATTTCATTCGCATAACTTTCTTCATTCTCTCGCTTAACTCACAGAATAACCGCCATCCACAGCAAAATCTGTCCCAGTGATCCATTCCGCCCTGCCACTTAAAAGAAACGAAATGATTCCGCTCACATTCTCGGCCTCTCCCAATCCAAGCAAATGCCTTTCCACTGTTTTCTCAGAAAAGCCCCTCTCCTCAAAATAACCTTCTGTCAAAGCAGTCTTTACAAAGCCCGGACTTACTGTATTCACACGACATTTTCTGCGGTGCAACTCCTTTGCAAAGGAACGGGCTGCCGTCACCATTGCTGCTTTTGAGGCACTGTATGCAAAATTTCCTGCCTCCCCCGTCTGTGCCGCCACAGACGCCACTGCCACATGAGAACTGCCATTGTGAGAGTATTTTTTTCGACTCAAAAGCTGCATAAAGTGCACATATCCCCAGAAATTCGTATCCATAATTCCTCTTCCCACTTCCTCCGAGTAAGACAACAAAGGCGTCGCCCCAGTAATTCCGGCTGCGTACACACTGCCGTGAAACTTTCCGTGGGACTGGACAAATTCCCATAATGTCTCTTCCAGCATAGCAGGATTTCGAACATCAACCGTTTTTGTAATAATACGCTCTGGATTCTGTGAAGATAGCGCTGAAAGCTTATTTCCATCCCTTGCTATAGCTAGAACAGTACCCCCCCCCTATTGAAATTTCCAGCGCTGACTGCCTTCCAATCCCAGAGGAGGCACCTGCCACTACAATATTTTTTCCACTAAACTCAAACGATACATCCAATCCCATCTGCTTCCTCTCCTGTCTTGCCAAACAAAATCAAGCCAGTATCCTTCTTATTACCACTCTACCATCCATATCTATTTTCACTTATGTCCATTATGCGAATTTTACTAAGGAAAACAGATCCTCCACCGTCTTTGCCGCCTTGACATCTGCTGCCTTGACAGGTGCTGCACTTAGTCGTCCCATCTCTGCCAGAAAACTGATCACCCCCAGAGAATCCCATTCTTCAATTTCTGAAAGCTCTGTCTCCATCGTTATTTCCTCTTCACAATCCAAAATATCTATCAGTTTTTCTATAAATTCTTTTGTCGTCATATGCCTCTCCTATTCTTCTTTTTTATTTCCTAATTTTCTGCGCGCTACACTCTATATCTGCACAGCAGGATTTCCAAAAACCTTGACTCCCGGCTTCACTTTTTTTAGTACAACGCTTCCTGCTCCTATATAAGCCCCATCGCCAATCCTAACCCCCGGAACGGTGCCCGCTCCTCCTCCAATAAATACCTTGCTGCCAACCGTTGCATGTCCCGTCAAATCCACATGGGACATAATGCATGTAAATCTGCCTACCACACAATCATGGCCAATCCCTGAAAATCCATTTAATACTGCATAATCCCCGATCCTGCTGCTGTCACCAATCACCGTAAAGGGACAGACCACCACACCTCTTCCCAGACGGACATTTCCATGAATAATGGCTGTTTTATGAATGATTTGTATAAACTCTCCTCCCTTATCCAACAATTTCTGAATCACTATCTCCCGCTCCGCTGGATTCGCAATCGCACAGGTAAAGACATCCCCCTCCGCAATAGGATACTCTTCTATCGCTCCAAGCATTGGTCTTTGCAGCTTTTTTATCTTATCTGGATCTGGGGCATCATCCAAATACCCCTTAATATCGTACTCCGTCCCATAGCCCTTGGCTCCCTCTATTGTCCAATAGAGCTCTCTTCCAAACTCTCCCGCCCCTGCTATCACTAAATGCTTCATTTTTTCTCCATTCTTATTTATTCGCATCTCTCTTTTTCAGTCAGAGCATAAAAGATATATCCAACACAACTATTCGAAATACCTTCTCACTTATACAGAAAAACATTTCGGTTCTGATACAATTAGAGAATTCATTCTTTTTAATACTCTTCCACTTCCCACTTCATAAAAACCATCCACCCCGGCAGCCTTTATGGCCAGAATACTATCCTTCCATCTCACCTGCCCTGTTATCTGTAAAAGCAGCAGCCTTCGAATCTCCTCCACATCTTTCGTTGGAACTCCTGTCACATTGGGTACTAAATACACCGATGGTGTATGTAATGTCGTCTTTTCAATGACCTGCTTCATCTTTTCTGCTGCCTGCTCCATCTGCGGACTGTGAAATGCTGCACTGACTGCCAATCTCTTAACCACTACTCCCTCATAGGCTTCCAGCACCTTTGAAACGGCGCATATCCCGCTTTCTGTACCAGAGATTGTAATCTGTGTCTCTGTATTTAGATTTGCGATCACCACATCCTTCTCTGTCTCCACAATCGGCTTTAGCATCTCCTCTGTCATTCCTGTCACGGCCGCCATGCATCCCCTGCCATTTTCCTCTCCCATGGCCTTGCCCCTCTTCTCCACCAGAGAAAGTCCATCCAAAAAACTTACCGCCCCTGATGCATAAAGTGCACTGTACTCGCCAAGGCTGTGCCCTGCCACATAACGATAGCAGATCCCCGCCTTTTTCACTTTTTCCAAATACATAGCAGAACAGACATAGATGGCAGGCTGGGCATAGACGGTATCTGTCAATATCTCCTCTGGTCCCTCAAACAGAATCTGTTTTAGATTGTATTGCAGAAATTCACAGGCACGATCCAGAATCTGTCTCGCCTCGAAAAGCTCCTCATACACTTCCTTTCCCATACCAACGCGCTGTGAACCCTGCCCCGGAAACAACAATGCATTACTCATACCTCTCCTCCACTCCCATAAATTCCTCCATAGTAGCCGAGGTTTCTGAATGAATCCCCTCATGCCGAATAACAGAATGGAACGTCTGAAACAAGATTTTCAAATCTCCCAAAAAAGTGATATGGTCAACATACCATATATCCCATCTAAATTTTTCCTCCCATGTGATGGAATTTCGCCCATGCACTTGGGCAAGCCCCGTAATCCCCGGTCTCACTTCGTGCCTGCGCGCCTGTTCCGCCGTATAGCGCGGCAGATATTCAACAAGCAGCGGCCTTGGTCCTACAAGACTCATATCCCCCTTTAAAACATTGATAAGTTCTGGCAACTCATCCAGACTGCTGCTTCGAAGCTTTTTTCCAAAATTGGTCAGACGCTCCTTATCTGGCAGCAGCCTTCCGTCTGCTCCTTTTCTCTCTGTCATAGTCCGAAATTTGTAAAGCTCAAACACCTTTCCATTCCGTCCCGGACGCCTCTGACGAAACAAAACCGGCGTGCCGAGCCTCTGCTTCACCAAAAGCGCTGTCACAGCCAATACTGGGCTTAGAAGCACCATCCCTATTCCCGCGCCAATAACATCCAGCAGCCGTTTTATATATCGTTCATAAAAACGCTGCTTATGCTTTGCCTTTTTTCTCTGTCCCATACTGCTCCCTGTTCCTATCTCTAATCAAAACAACGACCAATTATAGAAAGTATTGCTTCCTGTTCTTCTTCTGTCATCTTAATATCCGATGGCAGGCACAGACCTCTGGCAAAAATATCTGCGCTGACATCCCCCTCCACGCTTACAAATGGGCAATTTCTGTAAATTGCCTGCATATGCATTGGCTTCCAGATAGGTCTTCCCTCTGCTTGATGTTTCATAAGCACCTCAAGGATTTCTGTTGGACAGGATTTTCCGTGCTCAGCTAGATAAAGCGCTTCTCTTTCTGACCGGACCTGCCTGCACATTGCCGCTTCTTCTATTAACAGACAACTAAGCCAATAATTGGACGTTCCCTCGCCTATTGGATTTATTTTTAATGGAAGCTCCTTTAATCCCTCTTGATATTTTTCGTAAATCTGTTTTTTCTTTTCTATATGTTCCTCTATATGAAGAAAATTCCCTCTCGCTATTCCTGCAATGATATTGCTCATGCGGTAATTGTAGCCAAGCTCCTTGTGCTGATACCAAGGGGCATCCTCCCTTGCCTGTGTGGACCATTTTCTAACGCGCTGTGCATCCTGCCAAGAATCTGTCAAAAAAAGCCCGCCAGAAGATCCAGTAATAATCTTATTTCCATTTAAGGACACAACATTGTAGGCGCCAAAAGAACCACATCTGCGGAAACCTATAGAAGCGCCAAGTGCCTCCGCCGCATCCTCCACAAGCAGTGCTCCATGCTCCTCACAGATTGCAACAATCTCCTCCATCTTTGCTGGGACTCCATAAAGATGAGACAAAACCACCACACGCACATCTGGGAAAAGCGCAAATGCTCTTCTCAGAGCCTGTGGACTCATATTCCATGTATCCCGCTCTGTATCAATAAAAATAGGTCTTCCGCCCTCATATACCACAGGGTTGACGGTTGCGGCAAATGTCATATCTGAACAGAATACATGTTTCCCTTTTAACGCTCCTCCTTGCTCCGCTCCCGGATAAAGCCTCTCCCCCGCAAGCTTTATGCACAGATGAAGCGCCGCTGTTCCAGAGGCCAATGCCACAGCATAGTTTGCTCCCACATAGTCCGCTGCCATCGCCTCCAGCTTGTCAATATTCTCTCCCACAGTAGAAACCCAATTTGAGCGAAATGCCTCCTCGACAAATGCAAGCTCCTCCCCATGCATGGTAGGAGAAGAAAGCCATATCTTATTTTCAAATGCTTTTATGTAAGAATGATTCTGAAACATACGATTCTCTTTTCTATTTGTATTTTCGTTGTTTTCGCTTCCACAAAAGAATACGCTTCACAATAACTCCCAGTACAACTGCCATTTGGCTTCTTTGGGAACCTATAATTCCCCGGTGGTACTGTAACCTGCAAGGCTGCCCCACAGAGCCTCCCAGCCCTTCCTCCGTATCTCTTTTGAAAAACTCCCTACTATCCCCACAAATCATGCAATTTCATAGCAAAATTCAATCTATAAAGGTCCATTCACAAAAGGTATACTATAAT
>CAMWWW010000101.1 GCA_947178015.1 uncultured Clostridia bacterium | reverse complement strand
GTCCGCTACGTTTTTCACTAAGCGGGAGCGGGGTGATGGAGGAAATAGCAGGGCTGGCTATGCGGACCTTTTTCGAAAATGATTACATAAATCGCCTTTACAAAAACTTATAGTTTATAAAATGATAAGTTAGTCTGTAAAAAAGGAGGATATTGGCATGAATGAATATAAGGCGAGTGACAGGGAAGCAGAAGAAGGTTTCCTTGTATTTTGTCAGGGGGTTATAGAGAGTAATATTGATAAATATTTAAAGCGATCTTCTGAATTGGGCGTGGAGATCAAGGTTTTATATGATCATTATCGCTCTGATAATCCTGAGCTGCACAATGATCTGGTGATGGCTATTTCTATGAAGGCTCAGGTGGATGATTCTCTTTTAAAGAATGAAAAGGCGTTGGAGAAACCTTATTTTGGACGTGTAGATTATATAGATAAGGAGGATGGGAGAAAGTATACATTATATGTTGGGAAAAATGGAGTGATGAAGGATGGAACGGAGCCTCTTGTTATTGATTGGCGGGCGCCGGTTTCCAGCATCTATTATGAAAATCAGGTGGGGGAAGGATTTTATCAGGTGCCGGAGCAGGAGAAGAGGCAGGTTACTCTGGATAGGAAGCGTACTTATGAGATTGCGCAGAGAAAGCTTCTTGATTATTATGATGCAGAAGTGATCGCGAATGATGAACTTTTGACAAAGTATCTGGGAAAGAATAAGGAGGCGGTTTTAGGGGAGATTATCGCAACCATTCAGAAAGAGCAGAATGATATTATCCGCCAGACTCCATATCGGAATATGGTGGTTCAGGGCGTTGCGGGAAGCGGAAAGACAACGGTGGCGATGCATAGGATTTCTTATATTTTGTATAATTATGGGGATCGTTTTCAACCTAAGGAGTTTTTTGTGATTGGCAGCAATAAGATGCTGTTAAATTATATTACAGGGGTGCTGCCGGATTTGGACGTGCATGGCATTAACCAGATGGTGATGGAGGATTTTTTTATCTGGCTGTTGGACAGGGATTTTAAGGAGAAGAGCTATAAGGTGCTGAGAAAGGAGCCGGGAGAGGAAGAGCAGGTCTTGGGACGATTTCAGCGTCTAAAGGGTTCTCTGGATTGGTTGGATAGTATCAAACGTTATTTAGATCGGTTGGAGAGAAGGAGTATACGGATGGAATCCGTGCTCTGCTGGGATGAGGTCGTGTACACAGATGAGGCGATACAGGCTTTTCTTGATAATAATAGCCGTTATTCTATACAAAGTAAGATTGATATGTTAAATAAGAGAGTGCTGATTAAGGTTAGGGATTATTTGCAGATGATGTCGGCAGAGCCGGAGGTTATCCGCGCAGAGAGCAAAAAGTACAGAAATTATTTTGGAAATCGTGCATGGAAGAAGTCTCTTTTGGATCATTATATGGAATTTGTGGAGGATTTGGCAAAGGAAAAGGGAGAATTTCGGGAAGAGCTGGATGCACTTTTGTTGAGACTTTCAAGAAAAGAGCTGGATGTATATGATCTGGCTGCTTTGGTTTTTATGAAGAAAAGAATTAAGGATACGGAGGAGATCGATGAGGTCAGGCATATTGTGATTGATGAGGCGCAGGATTTTGGCAGTTTTGTGTTCGGGGTGATGAAACAGATTCTTCCAAAGGCTACTTATACCATTATGGGAGATGTGTCACAGAATATAAATTATTCTTCTGGTATGAATGATTGGGAGGTGCTGAAAAAGCAGATTTTTTCCCCAGACAGGGATTTTTTCTATGTGTTGGCTAAGAGTTATAGAAATACTATTGAGATTTCAGAATATGCGCAGTGTATTTTAAAGCATGGCTCTTTTGCGAGCTATCCCATAGAACCCATTATCCGTCATGGAAAGAGACCTGAGATTTTGTTTGATATTCCAGAGGGGAAGCTTTTGGAGTGCTGCGTGGAGCGGATTGGGGAGTGGCGGAGAGAAGGGTATGAGACAATCGCTGTGATTTGTAGGGATCAGGCAGAAAGTGCAAGGGTGAGAAAGATGCTTTCGGAACGGATTGTGGTGGAACAGACAGATGCGGAGAATTCGAAATTTGCTACTGGAGTGATGGTGCTTCCTGTCGCGCTTACAAAGGGATTGGAGTTTGACACGGTATTTTTGTGGGACCCAACAAAAGAGAAGTATCCTTGTAATGACGCCAATGTAAAGTTATTATATGTGGCGGCGACCAGAGCGCTTCATCAGCTCGTGATAGCGGCAGAGGGAGCATTGTCTGAGATTTTGATGAGTAGATAGAGGTTTGAATAATTCGGACAAAAATGGGTTTTCTGTTTTAAATGCTTGCGCATTGTGGTTTTTTGTGCTAGTATGTATTGCATTAGAGCGATGAAGGAGATTCCATCTGAGGAGTAACTGACAGGAATACAGCGTCACCGACTGAGAGCGCTGTTTGGGGAAAGCAGAATGGGGAACACTCTGGAGCTGGCAGGTTGAAAGCAGGTGTTTTCGCTGGCGTAGGCTTGTCCGTCGGTGCGCGTTAAGCATAATCGAGAGGAAGCGAGAGCTTCAAGGCGGGTGGTACCGCGGAATCGAGATGATTTCGTCCCGGAATAGTAAGATATTCCGGGGCTTTTTTGTGCGCAGACTTGTGCAGAGGAAATAAGCCGCTGACGCGGCACGCATATAAAATCCTTCGGAATGATAGCAGGTTGTAGGAGGGAGGATGTAGGATGCAGTTTATTACAGGTTTGGAGAGAAAGAAGACAGCGGGGCTTAGTGCGCTTATGGATCAAGCGATGGAGAACAGAACGGTGACAGTCAGTGGCGTCGTGCACACAATCCGTGATATGGGAGAGGTTGTTTTTGTGATTTTAAGAAAGAGTGAGGGATTGGTGCAGTGTGTCTGTGAGGCAGATAAGGCTGCGTTTGATGTCAGGGTTTTGAAGGAGGAGTCTGCCGTGGAGGTGGAGGGAGTTGTGGTGCGCGAGGAGAGGGCGCCGCATGGCTTTGAGATTCGGCTGTCGGGCGTAAAGGTTTTGTCTGAGCCTTCGGAAGCTTTGCCGATTGCCGTGAGCAAGTGGAAGTTAAATACTTCTTTAGAGACGAAGCTTTCTTTGAGACCGATCTCTCTCAGGAATATTAGAGAGCGAGCGAAGTTTAAGGTTCAGGAGGGGCTGGTTAGGGGATTTCGCGAGTATCTGTCTAGTCAGGGGTTTACGGAGGTGAGGACGCCCAAGATCACGGCTAAGGGGGCAGAGGGCGGCTCGAATATCTTTAAGCTGGATTATTTTGGGAAAAAGGCGGTGCTTGCACAAAGTCCTCAGTTTTACAAGCAGACGATGGTGGGAGTGTATGATAGGGTATTTGAGGTCGGACCAGTGTTTCGTGCAGAGAAGCATAATACCGTAAGGCATCTCAATGAATATACAGGTCTTGATTTTGAGATGGGATATATTGAGAGCTTTGAGGATGTGATGGAGGTTGAGGCAGGTTTTTTGCAGTATGTGCGAAAGCTTCTTGAAAGAGAGTACGCAAGGGAATTGGAGCTTCTTGATGTCGTGCTCCCAGAGACAGAGCAAATTCCGCAGGTTCGTTTTGATAAGGCGAAAGAGCTTGTGGCGGAGAAATATAATCGAAGGATACGAAATCCTTATGATTTGGAGCCGGAGGAGGAAATGCTGATAGGGCGTTATTTTAAGGAAGAATATCATGCAGATTTTGTGTTTGTCACACATTATCCTTCTAAAAAAAGACCCTTTTATGCGATGGATGATCCAGCGGACAGGCGTTATACATTAAGCTTTGATTTGTTATATAAGGGATTGGAAGTGACGACTGGCGGACAGAGAATCCATGATTATCAGATGCTGCTTGATAAGATAGCGGCAAGAGATATGTCCACAGAGGGCATGGAGCCGTATTTGATGATCTTTCGGTATGGTATGCCGCCGCATGGAGGTCTTGGGATTGGGCTTGAGCGCCTGACAATGCAGCTATTGGGGGAACAGAATGTGAGGGAGACAACATTGTTTCCCAGAGATTTAAATAGGCTGGAGCCATAAAAGAGGGAGGTGCCCTATGACGGAGAGAATCACAGATGAGATAATAGAATATGTTGGGATTTTGGCGAAGCTTGAGCTTTCCGGGGAAGAGAAGAAGCAGGCAAAGCAGGATATGACAAGGATGCTGGACTATATGGATAAACTGAATGAGCTGGATACCGATGGAGTGGAGCCAATGTCGCATGTATTTCCGGTGAGCAATGTGTTCCGGGAGGATGTTATTGTAGAGGAGGAGGCAGAGATCCTTGCCAATGCGCCTGCAAAGAAGGATGGTTGCTTTATGGTACCTAAATCTGTCTAATATTGCATTATAGATAGATTCTTAGATAGTAGGAAGGGAGAAAAGGGATGGAGTTAATGCAACTGACAGCCGTTGCACTTGGGAAAAAGCTGAAAGCGAGAGAAGTCAGCGTCAGAGAGGCTGTGGAAGCAGCCTATAAGCAGATGGATAGCGTGGAGGAGATGCTTCACAGTTTTGTGACAACGGATAAAGATGCGGCGCTGAAAAGGGCCGATCAAGTGCAGAGTTTAATGATGGAAGGAAAGCTGACAGGGCCGCTTGCCGGGGTTCCGGTTGCTGTCAAGGATAATATCTGTACGAAAGGATTTCCTACAACGTGCAGCTCAAAGATTTTGGAGGGATTTATGCCGCCGTATACAGCGGAGGCAGTAAATCGGCTTTTGCAGGCAGGAGCAGTGGTTATTGGAAAGACCAATATGGATGAATTTGCTATGGGCAGCACGACCGAGACTTCGGCTTATGGGATTACTAGAAATCCGTGGAATACGGCGCATGTTCCGGGTGGCTCTTCTGGTGGTTCCTGTACGGCAGTGGCGGCGGAGGAGTGCTCGTTTGCTCTTGGTTCTGACACGGGCGGTTCCATTCGGCAGCCAAGCTCCTTCTGCGGAGTGACAGGTCTTAAGCCCACATATGGGACAGTCTCCCGCTATGGGCTGATCGCTTATGGCTCGTCCCTTGATCAGATAGGACCTATCGCGAAGGATGTCACGGACTGTGCGACAATCTTGGATGTGATCGCGGCGCATGATTCCAAGGACAGCACCTCGGTTAAAAGGGAACACTATGATTTTACTTCCGCTTTGATGGATGATGTAGAGGGATTGCGCATCGGGATACCAAGAGATTATTTTATAGATGGACTTGACCATGAGGTAAAGCGTGCCGTGTTATTTGTGGCGGAGGAGCTTAGGAAAAAGGGAGCCGTTGTGGAGGAATTTGATCTTAGCCTTGTCGAGTACGCAATTCCGGCGTATTATATTATTGCATCGGCAGAGGCAAGCTCGAATCTGGCACGATTTGATGGAGTAAAGTACGGCTATCGCGCCAAGGAATATGAAGGGCTGCACGACATGTACAAAAAGACACGCTCGGAGGGCTTTGGGCAGGAGGTAAAAAGAAGGATTCTGCTTGGCTCCTTTGTGTTAAGCTCCGGTTATTATGATGCGTATTATATCAAGGCGCTAAAGACAAAGGCATTGATCAAACAGGCATTTGACAAGGCATTTGGTCATTATGATATTCTTCTTGCCCCCGCGGCGCCGACAACGGCGCCGGAGATAGGGAGGAGCTTAAGCGATCCGATGCAGATGTATCTGGGCGATATTTATACGATTTCAGCCAATCTTGCCGGGATTCCGGGAATCAGCGTGCCGTGCGGAACCGATTCGAAAGGGCTGCCTATCGGCGTTCAGCTTCTTGGGGATTGTTTTCAGGAGAAAACTATTATCCGTGCAGCCTATGCTTTTGAGCAGACAAGAGGGTATCAGAGATGTCCACTATGTGAGAAGGGAGTGAGCCGAGTTGAAGAAACAATATGAGACGGTGATCGGTCTGGAGGTTCATGTAGAACTTGCCACAAAGACAAAAATTTTCTGCGCCTGCTCGACGGCATTTGGCGGCGCGCCAAATACCCATACCTGCCCGGTATGCACAGGTATGCCCGGCTCTCTGCCTGTGCTGAATAAACAGGTGGTGGAATATGCCATGGCAGTAGGGCTTGCGACAAATTGCAAGATAAATCAGTATTGTAAATTTGACAGAAAGAATTATTTCTATCCCGACAACCCGCAAAATTATCAGATTTCACAGCTTTATCTGCCCATCTGCCACGATGGAGGGATCGAGATAGAGACTACGGCGGGAAAGAAATGGATTGGCATCCACGAGATTCATATGGAGGAGGACGCAGGAAAACTGGTTCATGATGAGTGGGAGGACTGTTCATTAGTAGATTATAATAGAAGCGGCGTGCCGCTGATTGAGATTGTATCAGAGCCGGATATGCGTTCGGCGGATGAGGTAATGGCTTACCTTGATAAACTTAGACTGATTATTCAATATCTGGGGGCTTCTGACTGCAAGCTTCAGGAGGGCTCAATGAGGGCGGATGTAAATCTGTCTGTCAGGGAAGTGGGCGCAAAGGAGTTTGGAACTAGAACAGAGATGAAGAATCTAAATTCCTTTAAGGCGATTGCAAGGGCGATCGAGGGGGAAAAGGCGCGCCAGATAGAGCTTATCGAGGAGGGAAAAAGGGTGGTTCAGGAGACGAGGCGCTGGGATGACAACAAAGAATATTCGTATGCTATGCGATCCAAGGAAGATGCAAAAGACTACCGCTATTTTCCTGAACCAGATCTCGTGCCAGTGGTGATAAGTGACGAGTGGATTGCGCGGATTAAACAAAATCAGCCAGAGCTGCGCGATGAAAAACGGTTGCGCTACCAAAGAGAATACCAGATACCAGAATATGACATTAATCTTTTGACCTCCTCTAAAAAGCTGGCAGATATTTTTGAGCATACCATTGCGCTCTGTCATAAACCGAAGGAGGTATCCAACTGGCTGATGGTGGAGACGATGCGTCTTTTAAAAGAGGCAGAACTGGAGCCGGAGGACATTACATTTTCCCCTGTGCATTTGTCAAAGCTGATTGGGCTTGTTGATTCAGGAAGCATTAACCGCACTGTAGCGAAAGAGGTATTTGAACATATTTTTAGGAAGGATATCGATCCCGAACGTTATGTGGCAGAAAAAGGTTTGGCAGTTGTAAAGGACGAAGGAATCATTTACCATACCATCGAGGAGGTGCTAAAAGCAAACGCACAGTCTGTAAAAGATTATTACGCTGGCAAGACGAAGGCGATGGGATTCTTGGTTGGCCAGACCATGAAAGCATTAAAAGGGAAAGCAGATCCGGGGATGGTAAATACAATACTTCGGGAGATGTTAGAAAAATCCTGCCAAACAGCAGAATAAAATGGCAGGTTTCGGATGTATGTGATTTTGGGGTTGTGGAATGATGGAAATAGGAGGAAATAAGACGATGAAACGTGTGCTTACAATACAAGATATTTCCTGCATAGGGAGATGTTCTCTTACCGTGGCGCTTCCCGTGCTTTCTGTTATGGGGCTTGAGACGGCTGTGCTGCCGACGATGCTGCTTTCTGCTCATACGGCGTTTGAAGGGGTATATAAAAAGGATTTGACAGAGAGTATGACTCCTATTTTTCGTCATTGGAATTCGCAACATATTAGTTTTGATTCGATATCCTGCGGTTATCTTGGCTCAGCGGAACAGATGGAGATAGTGAGAAGCTATTTTTCTATTTGGAAGGGAAAAGTACAGCGTT
>CAMWWW010000100.1 GCA_947178015.1 uncultured Clostridia bacterium | reverse complement strand
ATTCCAAGAAACGGCAGCAAGGGTGGGATTCTTTCACAGGCAGAGCGGGAGTTTTTAAAGAATCAGCATATTACTCTTTCACCTACTGTTCGTGAAAATGCCTATATTCAGAAATTTTATCTTTATCTAAATTTAACAAAACCATCAAACTATCTATATTTAAGCTATTCCAGAACTTCGGCGGAGGGAAAGGCTCTGCGTCCTTCTTATCTGACAGGAACATTAAAAAAGTTGTTTCCATCTCTTAGGGTGGGAAAGGCGGAGGAAAACCATCTGTCTGGCTATCTCACTACGCCGGAGGCGTCGATGGAGTTTTTTTTAAAGGGGCTTAGAGATACCTCCGATCAAAAAATATCTGGTGGGACCTGCACGCCAGAATGGGGAGAGTTGTACTCGTGGTATCTTTCTCATAAGGATTTTCGAGATAGGGTGCAGGCTTATATTAAGGCAGCATTTCCAAGGGATGCAGAAAGCCATATTGGTGCGGCCGCGGCGGCAAAATTATATGGACCGCAGCCGGTTCAGAGCGTGACAAGGCTTGAGCAATATGCAGCGTGTGCCTTCGCGCATTTTCTGACTTATGGGCTCCGGCTTAAGAGAAGGGAAGAATATGAGCTTTTATCTATGGATCTGGGAAATATGTTTCACAGTGCCATGGAGCATTACTCAAAAAAGCTCTCGGATCTTGGCATAGAATTCACCGATGTACCAGAGGAGCAGAGAAAGAAGCTGGTGGCGGAATGTATCGATGAGGTGACGACAGACTATGGAAATAGCATATTGTCGTCAAGTGCGCGGAATCAGTATCTGGTAAATAGGCTTACCCGCATAACCGATCGCACTGTCTGGGCATTGCAAAATCAGCTTAAGAAGGGAAGCTTTAAGCCGGTGAGTTATGAGATCTCATTTTCCCGCGCAGATAATCTGAGAGCGCTGACCATTCCAGTTAAAAATGGCGAGGAGATGCGGCTAAAAGGAAGGATTGACAGGCTGGATCTCTATGAGGACGAGAAGCATGTCTATGTCAAGATTATAGATTATAAATCTGGATCGGCATCCTTTGACTTTTCTTCGGTCTATTATGGGCTTCAGCTTCAGCTTTTTGTCTATCTGGATGCAGCCATGGAGCTAAATGGGCGCAGGAACCCCGGAAAGCTTGTAATTCCGGCAGGGATTTTCTATTATAACATTAAGGACCCAGTTGTGGATATCACAGAGCGCGCGGAAGATGTTCTGGTGGAGAAGGAGCTGCTTGATAAGCTGCGCATGAACGGCCTTGTCAATTCCAGCGAGGAGGTAATCCGCCTTATGGATCGGGAATTTGAGAAAAAATCGGAGGTACTTCCCGTAAGCTATAATAAGGATGGCACGCTCTCCAAGCAGTCCTCGGCGGTCAGTGCCGATCAATTTGCGCAGGTGATGACTTATGTAAGAGAGAGCATGGGGCGGATGGGATCGGAGATGCTGGAAGGAAATATTGCCATATTGCCGTATGAGAAGGGAGATCACACGGCATGTGAATTTTGTGATTACAGCGCAGTGTGCGGTTTTGACGAGACCCAGCCCAGCTTTCACTATAGAAGGTTAAAGGATTTTGGCAGAGAGGAATTCTTAAGAAGGATTGGAGAGGGAAAGGAGGAAGAGCATGGCGACAGTATGGACGGAGGAACAGAAGAAGGTAATTGAGGCGAGAAACTGCAATCTGCTTGTGTCAGCGGCAGCGGGATCTGGAAAGACAGCGGTGCTGGTGGAGAGAATTCTGTCAATGATTATGGATAAATCGCATCCTCTTGATATCGACAGGCTGCTTATCGTTACCTTTACCAATGCGGCAGCAGCAGAGATGCGCGAGAGAATAGGACAGAGAATTGAAGAATGTATGGAGCTTGCGCCAGAGGATGAGCATCTGCAAAGACAGTCAACCTTAGTACATACTGCCCCGATTACCACGATCGACAGCTTTTGTATGAGAGTGCTGAGAGAGCATTTTGACGAGACCGATCTAGATCCGTCCTTCCGCGTCGGGGATGAGGGAGAACAGCGGCTGATGAAATCGGATGTGGCGGAG
The DNA here is from genome assembly GCA_947178015.1 of uncultured Clostridia bacterium. GTDB lineage: Bacteria > Bacillota > Clostridia > Lachnospirales > Lachnospiraceae > RGIG8607. The sequence continues at coordinate 5,664 of CAMWWW010000100.1, read as the reverse complement.
GCGCTGCTGGAGGATTATTATCAGGAAGGCAGCAAAGAATTTATCGATTTTGTGGAAAGCTATTCCACCGGAAAAAGCGATGCAGGGCTGATCGATCTGATAGAAAAGCTGTATGAATTCTCCATGAGTGGACCTGAACCAGAGGAATGGCTCTGGAAAGCGCTTAGTCAGTATGAGCCGGAGTCCATGGAAGAATGGGGCAATACAGAGCCTGCCAGATTTCTTCTGAATTATATTCGCTTATTAAATGAGGATTGCATCAGAAGACTGGAAAGAGCCCTTGTGCTTTGCAGGGAGGCAGATGGTCCCTTTATGTACGAGGAGGCGCTGCGCTCAGATCTTGATAAGCTTACACTTCTGCGCGGGATAGAGGGGTATACGGATCTCGGCAAGGCGCTTAAGGCGCTTAGTTTTGATCGGCTGTCATCAAAGAAATCAGATGCCGTTGCACCAGAGAAAAGAGAGCAGGTAAAGGCGGCAAGAAATAGCATAAAGGATGATATAAAAAGTCTGATCCGGCTATTTTACAGCAGAACAGAGCATGATATTCTGTCTGATATACATGCCGCAAGGCAGCCGCTTAGTATGCTGATTCAGCTTTCTGTCGAGTTTCTTGAGCGCTATAAGGCCAAAAAAAGAGAAAAAAACATGATAGATTTTCATGATGTGGAGCATATCGCTCTTAAATTGCTTGCTCAAAAGGAAGAGAGTGGCAAATGGATTCCCACGAAGGCAGCAAGGGAATACAGAGAGCAGTTTGCACAGATTATGATTGATGAATATCAGGACAGCAATCTGGTTCAGGAGATTATTCTTACCAGCATCTCCGGGGTACCAGAGGGAAAACCCAATATTTTTATGGTTGGCGATGTAAAACAGAGCATCTATAAATTCCGTCTGGCAAGACCAGAGCTTTTTATGGAGAAGCATGATAGTTATTCCTTGGAGGGCGGGGCTTATCGAAGAATTGATCTGCACAAAAATTTCCGAAGCCGCAGCGAGGTGCTGGCAAGTGTCAATGAGGTATTCCGGCGAATTATGACAAGACAGCTTGGGAATATCTGCTATGATGACAGCGAAGCCCTCTATGTGGGAGCTTCTTTTATGCCAAAGCCCAAGGATCAGAGCCGGGAGGATACCGTGACGGAACTGTGCCTGATAGAGAGAAAAGCAGAGGAAAGCAGGACGCAAGACTTTACGGCGGGAGAGCTGGAGGCGAAGGTGATTGCGGGGAGAATACGGGAACTTACCGGAGAGAAGGGGCTTCTTATCTGGGACAAGGAGACGGCAAGCTACCGCAGGGCGTGTTACCGCGATATAGTAATTTTGCTGCGAAGTGGCGGAAGCTATGCAGATGCACTTTTAACTGTGCTCACGGAGGAAGGAATCCCCGCCTACGCACCATCACAGAGCGGATATTTTACCGCTGTGGAGGTGCGTACAGTGCTAAATTATCTGAGGGTAATTGATAATCCAAGACAGGATATTCCGCTTGCGGGAGTACTGCGATCGCCCCTTGGAGGACTTTCTGGAGCGGAGCTTGGCGAACTTCGGGCTCTCTACCCAGAGGGCTGTCTTATGGATGCGGTGATATTGTGCGTGGGAGAAGAACGGGCGGAGACATTTTCGGCAACAGAGAAGCTTTGCCGTTTTTATCAAGAACTTGCTCGCATGAGGGACATTGCCTCCTACACTCCTGTTCATGAGCTGATCCGCCTGATTATCAGGGACACGGGGTATGGGGATTACAGCATGGCCATGCCATCCGGGCAGAAGAGAAGACAGAATCTGGAGATGCTGATAGAGAAAGCATATGCTTTCGAGGCCACCAGCTATCGCGGATTATTCCAATTTCTGCGCTATATCGAGAAGTTAAATAAATATGAGGTTGATTATGGAGAGGCACCTGAAGCAGGGGAGAATGAAAACGCCATCCGCATTATGAGTATTCATAAAAGCAAGGGGTTGGAATTTCCAATTGTGATTCTTGCTGGGCTTGGAAGGCGCTTTAACCAGCAGGATACCACAGAGAAGCTAATACTACATCCTGATATGGGCGTCGGCGCGGATTATGTAGATTATACCAATCGAACGCGATCGGCAACCCTGATAAAGCGAATTTTGCAGAGAAATCTCCGCCTTGAAAATCTGGCGGAGGAGCTCCGTGTTCTTTATGTGGCGATGACTCGTGCAAAGGAAAAGCTAATATTGACAGGAGCGGTGACAGATGTGGAGAAACGTCTGGCAGTCTGGGAGACAGAGGCGGCCTATCAGGCGGAGGAACCATTGTTCTATGGTGTGCTGACAGGCGCATCCTGCTATTTAGACTGGATCGTTCCAGCGTGCAGAAGCGAGGGAAACAAGGCGGTGGAGATTGCCGTGACAACCGTGCCGGAAGTGATAGAAGCAGAGGCACTGAGGCAAAAAGAACAGCAGGAACGCTATCAAAAACTGCTCACATGGGATGAAAATTTGATCTACGATCTGGGTGCGCGGGAGGAAATTGAAGAAAATTTCCGCTATTCCTATCCCTATCCATGGGATGTATCACTTCACGGAAAAGTATCGGTGTCTGAGATAAAAAAACGAAGCCAGCAGCTAGAAGTGGAGGAAACACAAGAAACCGTGATGTTGATTCCTGAGGAACCAGCGCTTTTGCCAGACTTTATCAGCGGAGATGCAGAAAAGGGTGGCGTTGCCAGAGGAACCTTGTACCACAATGTACTGGAGCGATTATGTTTGTCGGCTACGAATACAAAAGAAGAGATAGAGGCACAGCTCGATCAGATGGAACGTGAGAAGCAGCTCTCTGACACAGAGCGGAGGCAGATAAATGCATGGAAGCTATGGAAGCTATTTTCCAGCCCAATAGGAAAAAGAATCCGGTTGGCGGAGAAAGAGGGAAGACTATTTCGCGAGCAGCCGTTTGTAATAGGAAGGCAGGCAAAAGAATTTTATAAGGAGACAGAAAGCACGGAGTTAATATTGCTACAGGGAATTATTGATGTGTTCTTTGAGGAGGATAATGAGCTGGTGCTGCTGGATTATAAGACGGACTATGTGGGAGCAAATGGTGCGGAGCCGCTTAAAAAGAGATACCATACACAATTTGAGTGTTATAAACAGGCGCTGGAGCAGATAACAGGTAAGGCGGTTAAGGAGATGATCTTGTATTCCTTTGCGATGGATGAGGCTGTGAGGTTATAAATATACTATTTTTTAAGTGGAGTTTGGGATAGTTTTTTGAGAGAGGTCCGCATAGCGAGAGCGGGGTGACGGAGGACTGTAGCCGCTCTGGTTATGCAGACCTTTTTCAAACATGAGTATACAAGTACCTCTTACAAAAACCTATACTTTGTCAAAAAGTTGTAAACTGGTGTCTTATAAGATAAGGAGATTGTTATGCAGAATATTATGGCAGATATTAAAAATCGCAGTTTTAAGCATGTCTATCTTTTGTATGGTGAGGAGGCTTATTTAAAAAGAAGTTATAAAAAACGGCTGGTTCAAGCAATTCTTCCTGAGGGTGATACCATGAATTTTAATTCCTATGAGGGAAAGGGTATCCATGTTAAGGAAGTTATTGATGTTGCGGAAACTTTGCCATTTTTTTCTGATTATCGTTTGATTTTAATGGAGAATACAGGATTTTTTAAGTCAGCAAATGAGGATATGGCAGAGTATGTGAAGGGGATACCAGATAGTACTATCCTGCTTTTTGTGGAGGAGGAGGTTGATAAGAGAAATCGTCTTTATAAAGCTGTGAAGGACAAAGGATATGTCTGCGAATTGAAAAAACAGACAGATGCAAAGCTGATATCGTGGGTTCTTGGAATGATGGGTAAGGAAGGAAAGAAGATCAAAGAAGAGGATATGCGTTTTTTTCTTACTCGCACAGGAACAGATATGGAAACGATTTATCAGGAATGGCAGAAGCTTAGTGCCTACACAGCGGGAAGGGAGGTTATCACAAAGGAGGATATTGAGGCCGTATGTTCTGTTCAGATTACTGGAAAGATATTTGAGATGATTCATGCTATTAGTGAAAGAAAGCAGAAAAAGGCATTGGAGTATTATTATGACTTATTGACTTTGAAGGAGCCGCCTATGCGGATTTTGTTTTTGATGGCGCGGGAATATCATCTGCTTTTGATGATCCGACAGCTTTCAAAAGAGGGGAGGGCTTCGGCGGAGATAGCAAAGCAGACAAAGCTTCCGGGATTTTTGATGGGAAAGTATATTTCGCAGGCAAAGAAAATGGAAGCGAGGGAGCTGAAAAGGGCGATAGAGGAATGTGTGGAGACAGAGGAGGCGATTAAGACAGGCAAAATAGATGACAGACTTGGAGTAGAGCTTCTGATAATAAAATACAGCGCGGGATAAAATACATGAAACCGCAAAGCCATGGGAAATTTTGGAATGACCTATAAAGAAGGCTGGCTGCGGTTTCATGATATGCAATCACTTAAAGTGTAGTTGCCATATGAGTATTCTTATGATAAATTTATTATAACACAGCTAAATAAAAAATACAACCATTGATTGTATATTTCATTTATCATTAGTAAAAATGGATTTATTTCGAATCAAATCAAGCACTTGTCAGCGCTGCTTATTTTTTGTTTTCATTCATATAGTGTTCCATTTTAGAACATAATTCCCATATATATTGAATTTTTAATAGTGCTTTTAGCCATTCTTCTGGAATGTTATTGGCACCATAATATATTCCAGCCAGACCACCTGCGACAGCTCCCACTGTATCTGTGTCATCTCCAAGATTGATGGCTTTAAGAACACAATCGCGAAAGCTGCGGGTATTGATAAAACACCATATGGCAGCTTCTAATGTATCTACGACATAGCCGCTGCTTTTTATATTGCTGCTAGAAAAGGCGGCAAAGCTTTCTAAATCTTTTAAGCGTGTATATTGTGATAAATCCTCATATCCTTGGCTTTCATAATACAGAAAGGCTTCCTCAATTCCCCGTTTTACTATTTCTTTTTGTGTTCCTTTTTCTGTTAGCAATTTCAAAGCAATATTGACATAGATACCACATCCTAATAAGCTGATTGGGTGTCGGTGGGTTAAGGAAGAGATATTATGTACGAATTTCATTTTTTCATCAATTGAACAATCTGGCTGCATCTGAATGTAGTAAACAATAGGAAGAATTCGCATGAGTGAGCCATTTCCATTCTCATATTCTGCTAAACCTCCACAGTTTAATGGATGGATACTACGTCCATAATTTATAATTGCCTTATTCGTAGCATTGCCCACATCAAATACTTTTCCTGTCGCGGTGTATTCTCCATATAGAAGCCACTGGGAAAATTTATCCATAATATCGGTATAATGGATGCAATGATTTTTTATAATACTGTCTAACAATGCCAGTGTAAGGCTTGTGTCATCAGACCATGTTCCTTTTGGTTGGTGATGCGTCCCATATTCCCGCATCCCAGTAACAGGATTTTCTGATATTTTTATTCTCGATTCAAACTCTACTGGTACACCCAGTGCATCCCCAATCGCCACACCAACGATTCCATCAAAAACGTTACCCATTAAAGTCCTCCATATTCTATAATTTACTTTATTATACCACCACTTTACAACTTTTTCATTCATCTACTTGTTTCAAACATAACTGTTTCAAG
>CAMWWW010000099.1 GCA_947178015.1 uncultured Clostridia bacterium | reverse complement strand
ATGTTATGAGATGGCACTTCTCAGGGCGGCGGGGATGGGCAGGCGGAAGGAGGAGACACTTCTTGCCTATGAAAAGAGAGTGCTGGCTAACGATCCAGCGCTTTTGGAAGCAGGATTTTCTGCGTTCCTTCGGCTTTATATGGATAGTTTTTACGGGAGAGAGCCGCTTCCTTTGGAGGCGGAGGCGCTTGCAAGGGACTGTGTAAAGAAAACAGAGAAGCGTTATCTTTGTCCTGACGGAGAAAAGAGACAAGGATGGAGAATGTTTTACATGATGTATTTACGGTTTACATTTTCGGAAAATATGATATAGTAGAAAGGAGAATGATATGAAATATTTAACCTTTGCTTTGGCGAAGGGGCGTCTTGCCAAAAAGTCTATGAAGCTGTTCGAGCAGATCGGAGTCACCTGTGAGGAGATGAAGGATGAGAGTTCGCGCAGGCTGATCTTTGTTAATGAAGAGCTAAAATATCGCTTTTTCCTTGCGAAAGCTCCCGATGTTCCCACCTATGTAGAATATGGTGCGGCAGATATCGGCATCGTGGGGAGAGATACCGTGTTGGAGGAGGGAAGGCAGCTTTATGAGGTGCTTGATCTTGGTTTTGGAAAATGTCGTATGTGTGTGGCGGGCCCGGAGTCGGCAGGTGAGCTTTTGCGGCATCATGAGTTAATTCGTGTCGCCACAAAGTATCCCAATATTGCCAAGGATTATTTCTACAATCGAAAGCATCAGACTGTGGAGATTATTAAACTCAATGGTTCGATAGAGCTTGCGCCGATTGTGGGGCTTTCTGAGGTGATTGTCGATATCGTGGAGACGGGTTCCACGTTAAAGGAAAATGGGCTTAAGGTGCTTGAGGAGATCTGTCCTCTGTCCGCGCGCATGGTGGTCAATCAGGTGAGCATGAAGCTGGAGCAGGATAGGATCAGAGATATTATAACAAATTTAAAACAGGTGTTAGACACAGAACAATAGGGAGGATTATGAGGACAATTCATTTGGATGAGGCAGAGAGAAGGAATCTGCTGGAGGATTTATTAAAACGGAGCCCGAATCAATACGGCGAATATGAAAGTGTGGTTGCAGAGATCCTTAAGAATGTGAAGGAAAAGAAGGATGCGGCAGTGTTTGACTACACAAAAAAGTTGGATCACGCTGTTTTGGATGCGTCTACGATTCTGGTGACAGAGAAGGAGATAGAGGAAGCGTACTCGCTTGTGGAGCCTTCTCTTGTGGAAGTGATTCGAAGGGCACTGGAGCATATTAGGGCATATCATGAGAAGCAGAAGAGGTATAGTTGGTTTGACAGCACGAAACAGGGCACGATCCTTGGGCAGAAGATTACGCCGCTCTCTCGTGTGGGCGTCTATGTGCCGGGAGGGAAGGCGGCGTATCCTTCCAGTGTGCTGATGAATGTTATCCCTGCAAAGGTTGCCGGTGTGGAGGAGATTGTGATGACTACGCCATGCAACAAGGATGGCAAGGTGGTGCCGGCCACTTTGGTCGCCGCGAGAGAGGCGGGAGTGGACCGAATCTATAAAGTAGGCGGCGCACAGGCGATCGCCGCACTCGCATATGGCACGGAGAGCATCCCCAAGGTGGACAAGATTGTGGGTCCCGGAAATATCTACGTGGCGTTGGCGAAAAAAGCGGTCTATGGGCATGTGAGCATTGACTCCATCGCGGGGCCAAGTGAAATCTTGGTGCTTGCCGACGATACGGCGAATCCACGTTATGTGGCTGCCGATCTGCTGTCACAGGCAGAGCATGACGAGCTTGCTTCCGCCATATTAGTCACCACAAGCGAGACGCTTGCTAAGCAGGTATCCAAAGAGGTAGATGCTTTTGTAAAAGAGCTGTCCAGAAAGGATATTATCACAAAATCATTGGAGCAATATGGCTATATCCTGCTTGCAGATACCATGGAGGAGGCGATTGATATTGCGAATGAAATAGCCTCAGAGCATTTGGAGATTATAACACAGGATGCTTTTACGGTGATGACCAAGATTAAACACGCAGGGGCTATTTTTATCGGAGAATACAGTTCAGAGCCGCTGGGAGATTATTTTGCAGGGCCAAACCATATCCTGCCGACCAACGGCACGGCAAAGTTTTTTTCGCCGCTTGGGGTGGATGACTTTATTAAAAAATCAAGCATTATCTCTTATTCAAGGGAAGCGCTTGAGCCGATTCACAAAGACATTATCACATTTGCCGAGGCAGAACAGCTCACGGCACACGCAAACTCCATCCGCGTGAGATTTGAACAGTGATGGAGAAGAATGGGAATGGAGCAGAGGTGGAAAAGGTAGATTGGAAAGTGAGAAGGGTTGCTATGGAGAACAGGACAGCGGCAGTGACACGCGTTACCGGAGAAACAAATATCGCATTGACCTTTGCTGTGGACGGCAGCGGGAAGGCGGAGATCCAGACGGGCATTGGTTTTTTTGACCATATGCTTAACAGCTTTGCAAGGCATGGATTTTTTGATCTGGATTGTAAGGTGAAGGGAGATCTGTACGTAGATTGTCATCATACGGTGGAGGATACGGGCATTGTCCTTGGAGAGGCGGTAAAGAAGGCGCTTGGAGAAAAGCGCGGCATACGGCGCTATGGAAGTTTTCTGCTGCCTATGGATGAAGCGTTGGTTCTTTGTGCCCTTGATCTGTCGGGGAGGCCGTATCTGGTATTTGACGCGCAGTTTGAGACAGAACGTGTCGGGTATTTTGACACGGAGATGGTGAGGGAGTTCTTTTATGCCTTTACCTACAGCGCTGGTCTGAATCTACATATCAGGCAGCTTTCAGGGACAAATAGTCATCATATTATTGAGGCGATGTTTAAGGCATTTGCCAAGGCGCTTGACGAGGCGACGGGGTATGATGCGCGGATCACAGACGTCTTATCTACAAAGGGAACACTCTGAAGGGAGGAGTTATTATGCAGTTATTTCCTGCGATTGATATTAAAAACGGGCAGTGTGTCCGGCTAAAGCAAGGTATGTTTCACGATGTTGAGGTTTATTCCCACACACCTGCAAGGATTGCAGCCATGTGGGAGCAGCAGGGGGCGTCCTTTATTCATCTGGTTGATTTGGACGGCGCGCTCGCGGGACATTCTGTCAATGAGGAGGTGATTCGAAATATTGTGAGCTCCGTCAAGGTTCCCACACAGCTTGGCGGCGGCATACGTACCATGAAGGATATTGAGACAGTGCTCAATTATGGAGTGTCAAGGATTATACTTGGGACAAAGGCAGTGCAGGACCCAGTCTTTGTAAAGGAGGCCGTGCGCAATTTCGGCTCAGATAAGATTGTGGTGGGAGTGGATGCAAAAAATGGCTTGGTTGCGATTGAGGGCTGGGCGAAAGTAAGCAATCTGCATGCCGTAAATCTCTGCCTTAAGATGAAGGAGTATGGGATTAAGACGATAGCCTACACAGATATTTCCAGAGATGGCATGTTACAGGGTCCCAATGTGGAGCATACCAAGGAGATCTTGGATGTGACGGGCATGGAGATTATCGCCTCCGGCGGCATCTCCTGCATGAAGGATCTGGAACGGCTGTATTATGCCGGCATAAAAGGGGCGATTATAGGAAAAGCATTGTATGAAAACCGGTTAAATCTGAAAACTGCGATTGAGCTGTATGAAAAGGAGACCGTGAAGAATGATGCAGATAAGTAAGAACATACCTGTTGTATATCTGAAGGACGGCATCGTCTATGAGGACGAGGCGTGCAGCACAATTTTTGCCTGTGAGGATAGGTGCTCCGCGGCTGTTTATTACAGCAATCAAGGGGCGGAGATCCTTGCCATTATCGAAAAATCGGATTCGGAGAAAGAGCATGAGAGAAACATCGGCTGTATAAAGAGCCTTGTTCTTGAGGCGGAGATTCCCGTGTTTGCCGGAGGAGAGGTTAGGCGGTTTGAGGATGTCAAAAAATACCTCTACACAGGGGCGGATAAGGCACTTTTTCTTCCTGACAGAAACGCGGAGGAGCAGGAAGGACGGACATGGCATACCGCACTCTCCGAAGCATGTTCCCGCTTTGGCAGGGAAAAATTGATTTTTTGCAGTGATGCGGCGACATTCATTGCCTTTCAAAAAGAAGCGCAGGAGTGCACAGGCGCCTTCTGTATCAAAGATGCAGGTATGATTTCTTCTATACAGACAGAGCTTCCTATCTATGCGCTTGTTTCTGGCAGTGACGCGGCGGATCAGATGGCAAAGACAGAGCTTGTGCCTGCGCTTGCATGGGATGATCTTGTCACCAACCGTGACGGGCTGATTCCCGTGGTGGTTCAGGATTATAAAACAAGCCAAGTGCTAATGCTTGCCTATATGAATAAGGAGGCGTATGAAAAAACGCTTTCGACAGGGCGGATGACTTACTACAGCAGAAGCCGGAAGGAGCTGTGGGTAAAGGGATTGACCTCCGGGCATTTTCAGTATGTGAAGGCGTTAGCGGCAGATTGTGACAGAGATACTCTTCTTGCCAGAGTATCGCAGATAGGAAATGCCTGTCATACGGGAAGCTATTCCTGCTTTTTTAACGAGATTGCAAAGAAGGATGTCAGGGCAGTCAATCCGCTTGCTGTGCTGGAACAGGAGTACAAGACAATTCTTGACAGAAAAGAGAATCCAAAGGAGGGTTCTTATACCAATTATCTATTTGACAAAGGAATAGATAAAATTCTCAAGAAGGTGGGAGAGGAGGCAGCCGAGATTATTATTGCTGCCAAGAATCCAGAGCCGGAGGAAATAAAATACGAGATCGCTGATTTTTTATATCATGTCATGGTACTGATGGTAGAAAAAGGAGTGAGCTGGGAGGATATAACAAGAGAAATATCTAACCGCTGACAGGTATGCAGTAGGTATAAGATGGAAAGAAATACACTTTCAGCTATGGATTTCGAGTCCGCCAAAGCGGACATGAGGTATAAAAATGAAACGAGTACTGACCTATTACTTAAAACCGTATTACCTGCGAATGTGCCTTGGCTTTGCGGTAAAATTCGCAGGAACGATTATGGATCTGTGTCTGCCGTGGATTTTGGCACATATGATCGACGTCGTAATCCCTTTAAACGATCGGCAGATGATTTTTGTCTGGGGATTTCTGATGATTCTATGTGCCATACTCGCATGGGTAGGTAATGTCGTGGCAAACCGAATGGCATCCAAGGTGGCGAGAGATACGACGGAGAAGGTTCGGCATGATCTGTTCTCCAAGGTGACGTATCTCTCAAACCAGAGCACAGATGCTTTTACAAAGCCTTCTCTTATATCAAGGCTGACCAGCGACACCTATAACCTGCACCAGATGCTGGGCAGGGTGCAGCGTCTTGGCGTGCGCGCGCCAATTCTATTAATCGGGGGAATTCTAATTACATTGACTCTTGATCCGGTACTAACTTTAATTCTGGTATCGGTGCTTCCCTTTATTGTTCTTATTATGACGTCGACCTCAAAAAAGGGCATCCCGATGTACGCAAAACTTCAGGAGGCCCTCGATCAGTTTGTCCGTCTGGTACGTGAGGATATCGCGGGTATCCGCGTAATCAAAGCGTTGTCAAAGACGGATTATGAGAGGGAGCGTTTTGCATCCATCAATGAGGAGGTAGTGAAGATAGAGAAGAAAGCAGGCATGACGATGGCAGTCGTGAATCCGGCGATGAATTTCTTCTTAAATATTGGTCTGGTGTTAGTGATTATTGCAGGTGCCTACCGCGTCAATGCGGGGCACTGTGAGGTCGGGAAAATTCTTGCTTTTATGACCTATTTTACCATTATCCTAAATGCTATGATGTCAATCTCGAAGATGTTTGTGATTATCTCTAAGGCGGTCGCCTCCGCGGATCGAATTGTTGCCGTGCTGGATGCGGAGGATGAGCGCGAGCTGGAGGTGCTCGCGGAGCATATATCGGAGGATTTAACTAAAGAGAAGTCGGAGAGTATGATATGCTTTGATCAGGTATCTTTTTCCTACAATCATGTGGAAAATAATCTCACCAATATCAATTTTTCCGTAAAGAAAGGGGAGACGCTCGGAATCATCGGGGAGACTGGTTCTGGGAAATCGACGGTGGTCAGCCTGCTTTTGCGTTTTTATGACGCGACAGAAGGAACGATCTATATTGACGGCAAACCCATCGGTTCTATTCCAATTAAGGAGCTTAGGCACCGTTTTGGAGTGGTATTTCAGAATGATGCATTGTTTGAGGATTCTATATCGGAGAATGTCAGACTTGGCAGAGAGCTTACAGAGGAGGAGCTTAAGCAGGCGATCCGATATGCGCAGGCAAAGGAGTTTGTGGAAGATAAAAACCGCGGCTATTACGATAAGCTCAATATAAAGGGAGCGAACTTAAGCGGCGGACAGAAGCAGAGAATCTTGATTGCGAGGGCGCTTGCCGCACACCCAGATATTTTGATTCTCGATGATTCCTCCAGCGCGCTTGACTACCGCACAGACGCCTCGTTAAGAAAGGAGCTGAAGGAGCACTTTAAGGATACGACGACCGTGATTATTGCACAGAGAATTAGCTCCATTATGCACGCCGATCATATCGTAGTGCTGGAGGACGGCGAGATGATCGGCTATGGAACACATGAAGAGCTGCTTGAGAGCTGTCAGGTATACAGAGAAATCGGGCGTTCCCAGATGGGGATCGCCTCCGAGGCATCATAAAGGAGGAAAAAATGGCAAATAAAAATAAAACCTACGAAAAGCCCAAGAACCGCCGCGGCACAATCCTCCGCCTTGGAAGGTATATGATGAATTATTTCTGGCTTTTGCTGCTCGCCTTAGCGCTGACTATTGGCAGCAATATGTTTTCCCTGATAGGCCCGACCTTATCCGGCTATGCGATCGATGCCATTGAATTTGGAAAAGGACGAGTGGATTTTGAGCGCGTATTTTACTATGCAGGGCTGATGGTAATTTTCTACGTAGTCTCGTCGGTGTTATCCTACCTTTTGTCAATATTGATGATCCATATAAGCCGCAAGGTGGTGTTTCGTATGAGGAAGGATGTATTTGACAGACTGTTAAGCCTTCCCGTCGGATATTTTGACACACATCAGACAGGAGATATTATCAGCCGTATTTCGTATGACATTGACACCATCAACGCCTCCCTCTCCAATGATTTGGTGCAGATACTGGCGACGGTAATCACGGTAATTGGAGCCTTTAGCATGATGGTGGTGATCTCGCCAAGGCTGGTTTTAGTATTTGTCTTTACGGTGCCGCTCTCTATTTGTATGACAAAGCTGATTACCAGCAAGACAAGACCACTTTTTCGCCTGCGCTCTCGAAAGCTGGGAGAGCTAAACGGCTTTGTGGAGGAGATGATATCGGGGCAAAGGACATTAAAGGCATACCATCAGGAAGAGAACACGATAGCGAAATTTGACGCCAAGAACGAGGAGGCGGTGGAATCTTATTATCGTGCAGAATACTATGGAAGTGTGACCGGTCCCACGGTAAACTTTATCAATAACCTGTCATTATCTTTGATCAGTGTATTTGGCGCGCTTCTCTATCTGGCAAACAGCATGACAGTGGGGGATATTTCCTCCTTTGTTCTCTATTCCAGAAAATTTTCCGGTCCCATTAATGAATTCGCTAATATTATCAGTGAATTTCAGTCCGCGCTCGCGGCGGCGGAACGTGTCTTTTTGTTAATCGATGAGCTGCCGGAGCCGCTTGACGAGGAGGACGCCAAGGAGCTTCGCGAGGTGCAGGGCAATGTGCGGATCGAGAATG
>CAMWWW010000098.1 GCA_947178015.1 uncultured Clostridia bacterium | reverse complement strand
CCTCGTGCAGATAGCGAAAGCCATTGTTCAACAGCAGATTATATCCCGTCTTAATCGCGCAGATGTTTTTTCCCATGGGCGCCATAAAGGCGATGCCTGCCTGCAAAAGATATTGATCGGTAATAACAAAGCTTTTTTTCTCCCGTATGCTGTACAGCGTCAGTTCAAAATCCAAAAAACCCTGATAATTTTCCACTGCATTGGTTTTTAAATACATATTTTGGAACAGCAAATAATTTTCATCCAAAACAAATATCTTTGTCTTTTTCTGCTCTGGATATAAAAACAAATCATCCATCGCCGTGCAGATAAGCTCTGTCTCTTTACTCTCCCAACCGTACCGGTAAAGGCTTATCTCCACCCTTCCCTTGTCCTTCATGCTCATGGAGGTAAAATATATATAGGCCTTAGGCGGGATAAGATTGATTACATCCCACAGATGATATTTGGAAATATCCGGTTCAATCTCTTCCTTTTGGTTTGTATTTACATAAAACAATTCATACTTCTTTGAGACAAGCTCACCCAACGTAAATTTTCCCTCTGTGATTTGCAGCACGATCCCTTCTGCAATCGGCTGATACATCACTCCGGGTGCATTTTTTATGATGCGAATTTCCATAGAACCCCCTGTATCTATGTCTAATCCGAGAGATAGCGAAGCAGATCAAAATCGGTATTTTTATGGGAAAGAAATAAGGTTCCCACCTTTTCACCCCGAAGTATATCATAGATAACATCCGTATCCCTCGCATTGGCGATTACCATATCGGCGCCGGAAGCAGTAGCGATCCTTGCCGCCGCTATCTTAGATGCCATGCCGCCCGTGCCCACGTTGCTGTTGGCATCCTTTCCCATAGCGGCAAGCTCTTCTGTAATATGCGGCACGATGTCAATAAATTCTGCCTCTGGATTCTGGTTTGGGTCATCGGTAAAGAGTCCGTCAATGTCCGACAAAAGCACCAGCAGATCTGCACCAATCAAGGCCGCGACAATAGCGGACAATTTATCATTATCGCCGAATTCAATCTCGTAGGTTGCCACCGTGTCATTTTCATTTACGACAGGCACCACGCCAAGCTGCAAAAGTTCATCAAACGTACTTTTGGCGTTATGGCGCGCCAAAGCATCCATCATAGTATTCTTTGTCATCAGAACCTGCGCGGAGACTTGATGATATTCTGAGAATAGTTTTTGATATATCATCATCAAATTTGCCTGCCCAATCGCAGCACATGCCTGCCTGAGCGGAATGGACTTTGGGCGCTCGATCAGTCCAAGCGTTTTTCTGCCCACTGCAATCGCGCCGGAGGACACCAACACCACATCCATCCCCTGATTTCTTAGATCGCAGATCATGCGCACCAGTTTTTCCAGCTTCTGCATATTTAGATTTCCTGTTATCTCATGTGTCAGTGAAGAGGAGCCAATCTTTATCACAATCCTCTTTTTATATCTCAGACATTCTCTCATTCTTTGTATTTCCTTTACTTATTTTTTTAGTATACTACGCATGATAGCGTTTGGCAATCGCTTCTGCAATTTTTATTCCATCCATCGCCGCGGATGTGATGCCTCCGGCATAGCCGGCGCCCTCTCCGCAGGGATAAATGCCCTTTATTTTGCTTTCAAAATCTTCCTTTCTCTCAATTCTCACAGGGGATGAGCTTCGGCTCTCCACAGCGGATAATAGCGCATCCGGCCGATTAAATCCTTCCAGCTTTGTGCCAAAATACTCGATTCCCTCTATCAGAGCTTCCGCGATAGAATCAGGAAAAATATCGCGCAGATTAGTAAAGGTATACGCTCCTTTGATGCAGGGCATAAATTCCCCAGCCCCCTTAGAAGGGCGATTCTTTTTAAAGTCCTCATAACGCTGCACTGGCACGGCGCCACCGCCGGCACGCCACGCCGCCTCCTCCAAGCCTCGCTGAAATGTCACGCCTGCCAAGGGATGATCCCCCGCATAATCCTTTGGAGTCACGGAGACAATTAATGCGCTGTTGCCGTTCTCTCCCGATCGATCGTGATAACTCATACCATTGATCGCCAGACGTCCTTCCTCAGAGGAGGCATTGACGACATAACCTCCCGGACACATACAGAACGAATAAATGCTTCTTCCATTAGAAGCTTGGTATGTCACCTTATAATCAGCAGGAGGAAGATAGGGATTATCTGCCTCCCCATACTGCGTCTTATTGATCCATCTCTGCGGATGCTCCACGCGCACTCCCACGGCAAATGATTTTTGTGTCAACAAAAGTCCACGCTGATGCAAAAGCGCAAAAGTATCTCTTGCACTGTGCCCGATGGCGAGCACGCAAACCTCACAGGGAAGTCTTTTTTCTCCATTGATCCGCACAGCGGCCAAGCTTTTTCCGCCAGTTTGATGGTCTTCCTGAAATTCCAGATCTGTCACCTGACTGTCAAAATGCACTTCGCCTCCCAGCCGTTCGATCTCCTGTCTTATATTTTTTACCACTTTTCTTAGTATATCGGTACCAATATGTGCTTTATGAGTATAAAGAATTTCCTCTGGCGCCCCCGCTTCCACAAAACATTCCATAACCTTGCGGTTTCTCCCACAGGTATCTTTAATCAAAGTATTCAGCTTGCCATCCGAAAAGGTCCCCGCGCCGCCCTCACCAAACTGGACATTCGTCCTTTGATCCAGACTGCCGCCGGACCAAAAGTGATTCACTTGTCTTTCTCTCTCCTCCACACATGCGCCGCGCTCTAATAAAATAGGGCGATAGCCGTTCCTTGCAAGCAATAATCCACAAAATAACCCTGCCGGCCCGGTACCCACTATAACCGGCCTGTGCATAAGCGTGGCATCCCCCATGACGGGAAATTGATATATCACAGAATCGGCGACAGATAGATTTGGATTTTTCTGTATCCGCGTTTTCAGATATTTATCCTCAGCAACATCCACATCCACCGTATAGACATATCGGATGTCGTTCTTCTTCCTTGCATCGATGGATTTTTTTACAAGAACAAATTTCTTACATTCTCTCCTATACAGAATTCTGCATATCTCACTTTTCACGTCCTCCATGGTATGTTTGGGAGGGAGTTTTATTTGCTGTATGCGAACTATCATAATATGTATTCTCCTTTTATCCCCGCTGCCGCGCTGGCGCCGGCAAGATGTCCGCTTGCCCATGCCCATTGAAGGTTGTAGCCCCCACATGCGCCGTCCACGTCAAGAAGCTCCCCGGCAAGATATAGACCCTTTTCTCTTTTCGATTCCATGGTTTCTGGATCAATCTCCGTCAGCGGCACACCGCCTGCGCAGACTTGACAGAAATCAAACCCTTTCGTCCCAGTAATCGTGGCAGGAAAGCACTTGATTCTCTCTGCCAGCTCTTTCCTATTCTCTGTCCTTGTATGGAGTTCATCGGCAAGCTTTTCGTTCAGTATGCCAATTAGGGCTTCTCTTGTGCGGATTCCTTTCTTTTTCTGTTTTTCTATTCGATATTCCAGTTCCTGCACCGTAAGGCATGGACAAAAATCCAACTCTGCCGTCACATGCTTTTTTTCATAAAGTGCCTCTGCGGCGTAACGGCTGACCTGAAAGGCAGGAATTCCAGATATTCCATACTCCGTGATCTGAAGCTCGCCGATATCTGACGCCATCTCTCTGCCATTCCCATACAAAGTGATCTTTCCCTCCGCGCGCACTCCGGCAAGCCTCCTAAAATAAGGTTCCTTTGCTATGAGAGGGACAAGCGCCGGAAGCGGCGGATAGATAGAATGTCCAAGCATGTGGGCAAGCGCATAACCGCTCCCATCCGAGCCGGTTTTTTCCGCCGCCTTGGAACCTGCCGCCAAAATCAACTTTTTGCCAAAATAACGCGCTCCCTCTGTCTCACAGCAAAAGCATCCTCTTTTTTTATCTTTATATAGTTTTATCGGCTCAGCACGATAGTAGATGGGGATGCCAAGATAATACAGCTCCGATTTTAGTACTCTCAACACGGACGCCGCCTGATTGGACCACGGATAGATGCCGCCGCTCCGCTCTCTTAACAGCAATCCCAGCTCCTGAAAAAAAGCGATGGTGTCATCTTTTGTAAACTTGCTTACAATCTGCCATGCCGTCTGACAATGGTGGCTTCTGTAATATTCCGGGCGCTGTATCTGATTGGTGAGATTACAGCGCCCGTTTCCTGTGATCAGAAGCTTCCTCCCAATCTTGTCTGTATGCTCCAGCAGAGCAACATCCACTCCCTGCCTTGCTGCGCGGATTGCCGCCATAAGCCCGGAGGCACCGGCGCCGATAATAAGCAGCTCATGAAAATGCTCTGTTTCTTTTTTCTTCAACTTATGCTCCTTTTCCGTCAGGTGCTGTAGGTTTCCAGAAAATGATACAGCTCCTCGACAGTCTCAATATATTTTCCTGCCAATATCTCTCTTTGAAGTTTTTCTGGCAGCTCGGCAAATTTTAGCTCTGTATAAGCATACAGAGTATCATCCTCTGTCTGATAGACCACAATACGCCCCATCTGTACATCCAGATAAAATTGGGCGCTGCTCTCATTCCGATAATAGGTCTTGCGGAGCACCACTTCGTCTTTTGAAAAGCTTGTCAGCTCATAGCTGATAAGCCCTCTGTCTTTGTCCGTCTGCGGCATATCGTCCATATAAGCTTGGATATATTCCATCAGCTTTTTTCTGTCATAGCCCAAAAGCTCCACAGGAGGCTCCTTGGGCTCCCGCACAAGACTATTGTCATTTAGAGAATATTCCTCCAATATATAGGAGGTTTTTCTGGTAATAATGCTTTCATTGGCGCTGACCGCCCCCAATATCTCCGGCTCTGCATCGGCAAGGTACAGATTATTTTTTTCCTGATCCGCGATGCGTTTCTGCGTGATCTGGTAACTGGCATAATAGACACCGGAAAAAAGCACACCCAAAACCAGAAAGCAGATAATATACATTTTCTTCATGGACTTCACTCCTTTATGTATATTATCTGCCAGATTTTTCTACTTTATTCAGTCATTATCACAAGTTTCTACATTAAGTGAAGTGTCTTAAGAATCTTTAACAGTGTACCTCCCATTGGAATGGAACGAAAATCCTCTTCCTTCAGGCAGCGGAATACCAGCAGCAAAATAAAATAGAGTAAAATTCCTACCACTATGGACAGAAGAAGCGGCAGCATGGTATTCTTCGTCAAGGAGCTCAGCCCGTAGTAAACCCCAAGCACCACCGCGCCCATAATCACAGAGGCGATCGCTGGGAACAAAAAGGTACGAACATATTCCTGCTTATAAGCAAGGGTAGTGCGAATCGCTATCGCATTTAAGATACAGATAAAAAGCGCGAATAAAATATAGGAAACTAACACCCCATAAATACTGGTTTTAAACAGTCCCACCAAAAGAGCGAGCACCAGAAGATGCGCTCCCAGCGCGATAGCGGCGTGAATCACCGGCTTCTTCATCTGATCAATCCCCTGAAGCACAGCATTTGTGATGGTTGACAGAGAATAGAATACCACTGCCAGCGTTCCAAAACGGAGCAAATTGACATCCACATCGCTCACATTGTCAAATAACAACATCAAGACTGGGCGCGCCAGCACACTTAATCCAACGGCGGACGGAATTGCAATCAGCATGGTAAAACGAATGGCGTGATGGATTTTATTGACAAGTCTCCCCTTGTTGCCCGCCGCCATCTCCTCGCTGAAATCTGGTACAATAGAGGTTGCAAGCGCCGTCGCTATCGCGACCGGCACCATAATCATGATTTTATATTTATTGGTAAAGATTCCCCACAAGGATGCCACCGCATCCTCCGACAACTTATATCTGCCCTGCATCAGACTGCTGAACAGCGCTCCATCTATGGTGGTTGACACATTAAAAATAACGGAGCTTAGGATAATCGGCGCCGAAGTCATAACCAGAAGATTAATAAGCCTTCCATAGCTTTCCTTTCTTGTATTCTTATCCTTGCGCATATGTCTATTCAGCATTGGCAGAAACATAAAATACACAAAGATCAAAAATACCAGCCCCACCGCAGCACCTACAAACGTTCCCATGGTTCCGCCCGCGGCGCCGTAAGCTTCTGCGTGGGAGGTTTCATTCAGCACCAGATCATATTTTTCACCCGCAGCAAATAAGTAAGATGCAGCAAACACACTGACAAGTGCGTTTGCGATCGCCTCAAAAATCTGAGACACTGCCGTTGGAACCATCGTTCCCATTCCCTGAAAATATCCTCTCAATATTCCCATAATGGCAAGAATAAAGATAGTAGGTCCCAGCACCTTGAGCGCATAAGCGCTCATCGGCTGGTTATTCAAGCCTCCGGCAATGTATTCTGCACCATAATAGATAATCGCGCCTGTCACTGCCCCAATCAAAATCGCGAGCAGCATGGCAGCGCGGAACACACGATAAGAGTTCTTAAATCTTCCCTCCCCATTCCGCTCCGCTGTCAGCTTTGACACTGCAGTGGGAAGTCCATGATAAGATAACAGAAGCATAACAGAATACGGCTCATAAGCGAAGGAATAGTATCCCATTCCCTCGTCACCGATCACATTTGTCATGGGAATCCGGTAGATCAGACCAATAATCCGAACAATCAGCCCCGCCGCAGCGAGTATGGTGCCCTGAACGATAAAATTATCCCTTCTTCTGTTATTTCGTTTACTCATGGATCAGATCCTTTCTGGAAAATGCTCCCGGCAGCAATTCCTTTACAGAATATTCTGTGATCCCTTCTTTCTCATCTTCCAGCACCACATGCCCTTCCGGCATAAACTCTGTCATAACCTGACGACAGATTCCGCATGGGTATGCCCTCGTCCCAGCCGAGCATACCACAGCAATTTTTTCAAATTCCATACATCCTTCTGAGACAGCCTTGCTTATCGCCGTCCGCTCCGCACAGATCGCCGCCCCATAAGAAGCATTTTCCACATTGCAGCCCGTAAAAACCCTTCCATCACTGCAAAGAAGCGCTGCTCCCACCCGAAATTCAGAATACGGCGCATATGCATGCCGCATCCCCTCCTTCGCCTTTCCCAACAGCTCCTCATTTGTCATAGTCGGTTTCCTCCTTTATTCAAGGACTATCTTGTCCTCTCTATTATCCTGAATAATGCAGACCCAAGTCTTTCCCGTATTCAGCGTAATTTCATTTCCCTGAAGATCATAATAACGGGTAACGCCAAATTCCTTATCTTTTTTCCACGTAATATCAATAGCCTTCCCGTTCGTGATAAATTTACCTGTGCCGCTCCCTGTTGTCGTAATATAAAGATACCCGTCGCCATAATCATAATAATCGACACACTGCATTATAATATTCTTATAGGCAAGCTGTTCTCCGGTCAGATCATCGATCTGTTTCTCTCCATACTGAAAACGATAATACTGCCCATCCTCAGGATTATATTCAAACCAAGGCTTATTGATCGCATAACCCGGCGTCACCTTCTCCGCCTTCTGCCCACCTGTCAGCTCAATCTCCTGCTCTTTATCCTCATTAAATTGGTAATGGCGTTCAAAATTTGGTTCATAGTCGGTTCTGTATTTAAACTTTGCAATTCCCTTTGCGATTCCCTCCGCACCAATATAGGCGTTGTGTGGAGCCACACGGTCTTTTGTGCGGTAGAAGCAGTCTCCATCAAGCTGAAGTCCATTTAGATTGTGCACATCGCTGCTGGAAAGCAGGGATTCCGCATAGATCGCCTGCCCAAAATGCGTGTAGATCGCGTCAAATTCTTTTGCAAAATAGATATAGTACAGACGGCAGCTTCGTACAGAACCGATT
>CAMWWW010000097.1 GCA_947178015.1 uncultured Clostridia bacterium | reverse complement strand
TCTCTGCTCTAACCGCATATTTTGTATTTTCTTCTATTTTGTATCCTTCGCTTATTCTATATCCTATAATCCAAAGTATATGGCTTCCATCTGCCAGAAGCCAAATCCTATCCCGAAGCTGTCTTGGAACCTTCTTATCAATAAAGTAGGACTTCAGCTTTTTTCTGCTTCCCGTCTCCGAGATCTCGATATAATCACCTTCCCGGCGGGTCCTTAATTGCAAAGTACCTTTTATTTTATCATAATCAAACCATTTCGTATAGGTATTTTCTTCATTTTTCACGATTTCTTTTTTGGGAATCTGTTCTGCTGGAACAGGGGATGACACGGAGAGCACTCCTTTTCCATCTGGAAGTACAAACTCCATACCAGTGGTCTGCAAGCATCCATATGTTTGCTCTATCTTCTGTGATGCTACTTTGACCAGATCGCCGCGCGCAAGTAGCAATGCCCCATATTCCCGGCAAGCAAAAAGACCTCCCGGCAAATTGACAGACTTGCCCGTCTGTGCTTCTGTAAGTCTTAACACCATAGAAAGATGCGCCGATGTCAAGTTCTTCCTTCCTGTGCCCAAATGCTCTGCCGCCATAAAGATTAACTGCTTTTTTATCACTCTATCCTGATGATGATATTGTTCCAAATCAAAGGAAACCACCCTTTTTTCCTTATCCTCCCTAGCACAGCTCTCCCACGCCTTTTTCGCTTGCTCTGCAATATACTTATCTGCTTCTGCCAGATAGGAAGCACAGGCTGCAATATGCTCCGCCGCCTCTGGATTAATATGTTCCTGAAGACAGGGAATCACCCTGCTGCGTATCCGGTTTCTTGTATAGTAAAGCTCTCTATTTGTCGCGTCCTCCCGCCAGTCTATCCGCCGTTCTTCCAGATAAGATAGTATCTCCTTTTTCTGCACACACAAAAGCGGACGGATGCGGTTTCCTGACACCGGACGGATGCCGGAAAGCCCAGTAAGTCCGCTTCCCCTGCACAGATGATAAAGCACTGTCTCCGCCTGATCTGACATATGGTGCGCCACTGCTATTTTATTAAATCCAAGCTCGTCTAAGACCTTTTCAAAGCTCTGATAGCGCAAAAGTCTTCCTGTCTCTTCCTCCGAAAGCCCTCTTTTCTCTGCCTCTTCCTTTACGCAATAAAAATAACTTCTATACGGCACATGATACTGTCTGCAAAGTTGTGCTGAAAACACTTCATCTGCATCCGCATCCTGTCCTCTTATTCCATGATGCACATGGACACATGCAAGCTTAAACTTCCATTCCTCCCTCAAAGAAAGCATCAGAAAGAAGAGGCAGACAGAATCCGCCCCTCCCGATAAGCCCAACACAATCCCGTCTCCCGGAAGGATCATCTGATTTTCTATCATAAACGATCTGACTTTTTCCTCCACCTGCACCATCCTCCTCTACTCAGCCGTATCCCCAAACCACCACGTTTTCACAAGTATAGAACAAAGCCTGAAAAAAGTCAAACCCTTCCCCTTATGCCGTTCTCCGCCAGATTCCTGTTACCAGCACCGTCATATCATCCATAATATTCTGCCCGCTGTACTCACGAACCGCCGTAAGAAGCTCGTCCGCCATATCTTTTGGATTCTTTGTCTGAATATCCATCAAAAGCCTGCCAAGCTCCTCCTCCTTATTTTCTCCTTCAAATACATCCAGTACACCATCGGATACCATAATGATATAATCACCGTCATACAGCTTCTTATAGGCAGATTCATAATCTACCTCCCTGAGCACGCCAATGGGGAGGCTGGTGGATTTCATGACCTCCACCCATTGATTTCTTTTTATAAAAGTTGCCGCCGCCCCAGATTTATAAAAGCTGCACTTGCCCGAATACAGATCGGTGATTGCCAGATCCACGGCCGTCGAGGCCTCACCATTCTCCTTTCCCAAAAGAACCGAATTCACTAAGCGCAGCGCGGTTTCCTCCTCATACCCTGCTTTTAACAGGTCCTCAAGGAGCCCTATAATCTCCTCACTGTCCTCACTCGCCTCTCCTCCAGAACCCATTCCATCCACAATCCCCATCAAGAGCTGCCCTTCCATCAGCTCTGTGCAGGAAAAATTATCACCGGACACCATCTCACCTGTCTTGGTCACGCCGCTCGCTCCGTGAAGCACCATAAAATTCGGCTCCTCCACAAAGCCGTACACGGCATATTCCCTATTTACTATCGTCTTCCCATCCGAGCATACCCGCACCTTTCTGCCGTAGCCCTTACTGACATGAGCACACACCTCCTTCATGGTGGCAATCCTCCCGCCAACACTTCTCATCTCAATCTGTATGCGCTCCCTTCCATTCTGCTGCCTCACAATATGTACATAGCGCACCTCAAATCTTGCCCGCTCCAATGCCCGCCACACGGCTGTTTCCTGCTTCCCCCTGTTTCTGTGCTCTCCAAGCTGCTCCGTCATATCTTCCAAAAGCGCCGCGGTCTCCGAGAGCTGAACCGCCGCCGCAAAGGACAAATCATTTTGTGTGTGAAAACGCCCTATACTTCTTGATAACGATTTAAATGACTCTGCAAGCTCAGCAAGCCGCCCTCGCTTCTCCTCCAAGCCTCCGTCTGTCAATATCCCCCTTCTTCCCTGTTCCAGACGATATGCCACACTTCTAGGAAGTATCAGAAAAAATAGACTTCCCAGCGCAGCTCCCATCAACTGATCCATCTCTAGGAGAAACGGCGCATACAATGTGCCAAGCAGCCACACGCCAAGCAAAAAGCCCGCGGTGCTGCCAAGCCGCCCCAGCGCCCGAAACATCCCCGCCATAATGCCAAGTGCACAAAGCATCCCCAACATGCTTCCATCTCCATGCCAAAGCGTCATCACCATGCCGCATGCGGCTCCCACCATCGCCCCCATACCGATCCCGTGGCGGTAGGAGAACAGCAAAATCCCCAAATACATGCTGACCGGACCTACCGCCACAGTAAAAAGCCGCTGTCCCCGCAATGCATACAAAAAAATTCCAAACAATATCCCAATTACCGCCGTTTCCTCATTGCCAAAAGCATCTCCACTTTTTCTGTATAAAATCCCCTTCACTCCTATCTGAAAAAGCTGCACCAACGCAAACACCAACACGCCCTCGCACAGCCCCGCCAGCAGCTCATAGCGCGGCTCCCTTATCATAAGCGCCCCCGCGCACTGGATGGATAAGATACAGATCACCGCCAAAATTCCGGCTGTGCTTCTCTTTACGCTTCCATTGCGCGCCTCCAAAAATCCCATCACCAAGGCATACGTCATCATTGCCAACAGATACTTGATCGCAGGTACCGCGGGCATCGCCGCCGCAATTACTGCAAATATCAATGGAAAAGCAAACAGTCTCTGTCCCTTTTCCATATAGAGTGCAGCAAAATATGCAAATCCCACTGGATTATAATTTCCCACGGTGCATAACGCCGCAGCCACTCCCATCATTTGTATGCCGATTTTACGAATTATGTTTTCTTTCATATCCTGTCCCTCCTGTTTCCTCGTCACTGATTTGGTATTATAGCGGACAGGTTTTACTAATTTTGTCAAATCTGGTACAGGTTTTTCAAAAAATTTATGACAAAAAGAAGCACCACTGCAATCTTTTATCGAATACAGGGTGCTCACAGTGATTCAGATATTCATGCTGCTTTTTATTTCTCAGGCTTGAAAATAATCTCATTTTCATAGACCAGTCCTAATTTCTCTCTGGCAACCTCCTCCACATATTTTTTCGTCTGCACATATTTCTCATACTCCTCAAGCTCCGCCTTGCGCTCCAGCTCATTCTCTATCTGCCTATTCAGGCTCTCCTCCCTCAGCATATACGCCTCGTTCTTCGCCCTAAGCTCAATGCTTTTAAATGCTATCACAGCAGATAGCATCATCACAACCAAGCTGATCGCTATCACGCCGCCCTTACTCTTTCTCTTTCTTCTCTGCCTTCTTTTTGGCGCTCTTTCTGCCATGAAACCACCTTCTTTTTATCTTGCTAAGCATTATTTTAACCCTTTTTCCTGCTCTTTTCAATACCCTTCCAATAAAATCTATCGGTGCCCGAAGAAGCCCGCCGATAAAAGGAACCAAAAAACGGCTGACACAGAGGTTAAAAAGGAACATCGCTGTCGCCACAGCAGCGATCGCATACCACCGAATAATCCCATCATTTCCCTTATAGAGCAGGATAAAAACTGCAACTGCCGCCACAAGCCAATATATGGCATCCTCGATGCCTATCATAAACAGTTTTCGGGGCAGCACAATTCTTGTAATCCTTAACACATCATAAAGCATAGTAAGAAGAATCCCCAGCAAGAAACAAGAAAGCAGATACTCTGTCTCCCACAGAATCATTCGGCTCATCAGCTAAATAGTCTTTTGATCAAAGACTCCCCTTTTTTTGAATAATCGCTGACTTCCGAATAAGTAAGGCTGTCGATTGTGCCGTCGATATCCACTTCCCCCTTCTCCAAATTCAGCTTATTGACATGCAGATCCTTTCCCTTTATCATCAACATGCCAAGCTCTGTCTCAAGGAGCACCTCATTCATATCGAAGGCTATCACGTCGGTCACTCCTGTCATGGCGCCGCCCTTTCTGTTATTTACTACCAGCCTGTGGCTCCCTGATGGTACTCTTTCCTCCATAAAAAACCTCCTAATATACTTCTTCAATCTGATAAAGTATATTAGGAGTGTCCATGTTTTATGCTAAATGTATCTGTACAGCTCCTTCGCCTCGTCCTTCTTCACCGTTTCCTGAACATCAAGAACCTGTACCTTTACTGCTTTTGTTCCAAACTGGATCTCGATCTCGTCGCCCTCCTTCACAGTGGCAGATGCTTTTGCCACCTTGCCATTCACAAGCACTCTGCCGGAATCACACGCCTCATTGGCGATCGTCCGGCGCTTGATCAGACGCGAAACCTTTAAAAACTTATCTAATCTCATAAATTATTCGTTAATTTCATCCTTTAAAGCCTTGCCTGCCTTGAACTTAGGAGCCTTGGATGCAGGGATCGGCATCACTTCACCGGTCTGAGGATTTCTTCCATCTCTTGCAGCCCTCTCTGCCACCTCAAACGTACCAAAGCCGACTAACTGGATCTTCTCACCTTTCTTTAATTCTTCCGTCACTACCTCGATAAATGCCTTTAAAGCTTTTTCAGAATCCTTCTTGGACAACTCGGTTTTCTCTGCAATCGCAGCAATAAGTTCAGTCTTGTTCATTGACTAACTCCTCCTCTGATATTTTATACTTTTTGTTGAGGTGATATCATACGTGAAACTGCCTGTCCTCATCTAAGAACCCTCAACACCTTCATGTTTATTTATAAACTGTTACGCATCATTTGTCAAGGAAATTTTCCTCTATTTTCCGGTATTTGCGCAAATTTCCCTTAATTTTCCATCTGCCTGCCCAAAAAGCTGGAAGCAACCCCCACAAGCTTCAATTCCGTCTCTCCCATCTGGCTTCTTCCATCCTTGCTCAACATGGCAACCACACCGATCACATCCCCCTCACAAATAATGGGCTGAGCGACAAGTGAAGTATATTCGTCCGTCTGCCCATTTACAATCGGAATCATGTTTCTGCCATCTCTTCCCGTCACCAGAACCTCCCTCTCACTCATCAGATGCTCCAACTGCTTGCTGATTGGCTTATCCTGAAGCTCCTTCTTCGCCACTCCTGTCGCGGCAATAATCTGATCTCTGTCCGCGATACATACGATATGACCCGTAATCTGTGCCAAACTTTCTGCATACTGCCTTGCAAACAGGCTCAATTCTCCAATGGGAGAATATTTCTTAAGAATAATCTCACCCTCGCGGTCTGTAAATATTTCCAAAGGATCTCCTTCTCTAATTCTCAAGGTTCTCCTTATTTCCTTCGGCACTACAACTCTTCCCAAATCATCTATCCGTCTCACTATTCCGGTCGCTTTCATATTCTAATTGCTCCTCCATTTTTATATAGTTCTATGATGCTATTGTTTGTAAAAAATGGAGATTTATTCATTCATATGAAAGAGATCAATAGCTTCTAATAGAATCCCCTTCGTCGCCGGTGTTTTTTATGCTCTTAATTTCAACATAATACCCCCGCTGCTCATCTATGGCAACATAGGCACGATCGCCTACCTTTTTTCCCAATACCGCTCTGCCAAGAGGCGATTGTGTACTTATCATTCCCTTCATGGAATTGCCGCGAATCGAGGTGACAAGCTTAATGGTTTCAAGCTCCTCTTCATCTTCCATATAGATCTCCACGGTATTATTAATGCCAACCTCATCTTCCATAGATTCATCCGACACAATCTGGGCGGTCTTTATCAACCGCTCCAGATAACGGATGCGGCTCTCGTTTTTATTCTTGTCCTTTTTCGCGGCATAATATTCAAAATTTTCGCTCAGATCTCCCTGCGCACGAGCCTCCTTGACAGCCTCAATGGCTTCCTTTCGAACGACAAGCTTCCGATAGTCAATTTCCTCCTGAATTTTTTTAATATCATTTTTGGTTAGCTGATTCTGCATACTGCTGCGCCCTTCCTATGTTCTTCTTTATATATCATTCAATATCTTCTTTCTCTGCTCCTCACGCTCTTCCATCGAAATTATCCCCTTATTATAAAGACCATCCAGCTTGTTCAGGCGCTCCTCGATAGACTCCTTCTTCTCCGGCTTCCCAATGCGATCAGTCTCGTCTTCAATCACTAACTCATGTGTCGCAATTCCCTCCTCCGAAAAAACATTAATCGCATTTAATACCGTGATAACGACTGCCACTCCAGTCCAAATCATTCCAAAAATCCCCAAATAAGGAATGGCAGCAAACAATCCAATTACACAAAAGATTGCCCCCACGATCATGCCTGCCACAGACTGCCCTCTTCCCGGTTTTATTCTCATATTTTTACTCATTTACCCATTCCTCCCTCGCTCTATTTCCCCAAGATTTCCAAACGCACAGATTACAAATCCGCTTCCCAAGCCAATGACTTCGCGCTGGCTGACCTATATCTGTTTTTATTATAATATATTTTTCCACATATGCATAGCAGATTTTTTCTTTCACTATAAGTGAAATTTTTTCCTTGCCAAATTATGAGAAAATAACAATATCATGAAATGGCACATCCTGCCGGAAATGAGGTTATATTATGCAATTTAAGGATGATTACGAGCTTTACCAAACCATCAGCAGAAATATCAAATATTACAGGGAGCGTGCTAACATGACACAGGCCAAACTTGCAGAAAAGAGCCATCTAAGCCTTAGCTACATAACCAAAATTGAAGCCTCTGGCTGTGACAAAAGCATCTCTTTATCTGCTCTGCATCAAATTGCACGGGCGCTGAATATAGATATGACTCTTTTCTTTGAAAACAGGTATGTTTCACCGAATGATTAAGCTGGTCACTGTCGTTCACGATTCCTAATACATAACACCCTGTGTGAATTTCCTTTCCATCTGATGCCGAAGCTTTCGGTCCGGCAGAACAAAAACACTGTCACTAAGTTGGATTTTATCTGCCTCCTGCGGATGATGCACCTTTCTCTTTTTCCTGATCTTCTCCGCCGAAAGCTTCAAAAGCTCGTCGTTTTCCTCGCTGGGAAGCATAAGATTATACTCCTCTCCATAAATCTCCAAAGAAGCCTTCTTAAGCATTGAATCCGGTATGCCAAGCTTCTTCACAATATAGAACGCACTAATGTCTTCAAATTTTCCACACATAAAAAACATATGTTTATGTAATCATTTTCGGGAAGGGTCCGCATAGCCAGAGCAGCTATAGTCCTCCGTCACCCCGCTCTCGCTTAGTTCAAAACGTAGCGGACG